>DSBL01000041.1 GCA_011049455.1 Desulfonatronum sp.
AAGACGCGAAGTTCGCAAAGGAAACATTTTTTGAAAGCGCAGGAACGAGGCGCTTTCAAAAAGGTTCGTCTCACCCCTGGCGGGGTGATGAAACACTTGCCGACAGCGTTAGCTGGCGTGAAGCCTTTTGGCTGCCGCATCTTCCCAGCGGAAGACAAAAAACTCTTTCTTCTTGGCGTCCTTCGCGGCTTGAGCGCAGCGGGCGGTTGGAAACGAATCTTTTGCCGCAGGTGGCGGTTCATTTTTCAAAAGCCTGCTCCAGTACAATTTTGGGCAGGCTTTCCTGGATGCCGGCTTGCGCCGGCATGACGTTGTTGGCTGCGGGGCAGGGCACAGATCTTCCGGTTATCAAAAAAATGTTGCCGTCCCGGCAATCTGCGGATATATTCCCTACCAAAGCCCATGAAATCACACCTTCAGCCCTGCCGGAAAAATCGTGCCGGCTTGTGATGCCCGGGACAAGACGCCATGGAAAAGCTGCTCATTGTCGACGACAACGACGACATCCGCAAACAGCTCAAATGGGGGCTGGGGCGTGACTATGCCCTGGAACTGGCCAAGGACGCGAACCACGCCCTGACCCAGTTTCGCCGGCACAAGCCGGCCGTGGTCACCCTGGATTTGGGCCTGCCCCCGCACGAGGACACCTCCGAGGAGGGCTTCCGCTGCCTGACGGAAATCCTGACCATGACCCCCGGAACAAAGGTCATCGTGATCACGGGCAACGACGGCCGGGAAAACGCCCTCAAGGCCGTGCAGATGGGCGCCTACGACTTCTACCGCAAGCCCATTGACCTGAACGAGCTGCAGATCATCATCAAGCGGGCCTTTCACCTGGCCTCCCTGGAGGAAGAAAACCGCCGCCTGCTGGACGCCTCACCGCTGGGTCCGGATGAAGGCCACGGGATCATCGGACAATGCCCGAAGATGCAGGAGGTGTTCGCCGCCATCCGCAAGGTGGCCGAGTCCAACGTCTCGGTTTTGATCACCGGGGAGTCGGGCACGGGCAAGGAGCTGGCGGCCCGGGCCATCCACGCCAGGAGCCCGCGCCGGGAGAACGCCTTTGTGGCCATCAACTGCGGGGCCATCCCGGAAAACCTCCTGGAGGCCGAGCTGTTCGGCCACGAGAAAGGCGCGTTCACCGGGGCGCACTCCCGGATCCAGGGAAAATTCGAATACGCCCATCAGGGCACGCTGTTTCTGGACGAGATCGGCGAGCTGCCCCCGAGCCTGCAGGTCAAGCTGCTGCGCTTCCTGCAGGAGAAAGTGATCCAGCGGGTGGGCGGACGCGAGGACATCGAGGTGGATGCGCGCATCCTCTCGGCCACGAACATCGACATCCATCAGGCCATGGAGGCCGGGACATTCCGGGAAGACCTGTTCTACCGCATCGGCGTGGTGTCCATCAATCTGCCGCCGTTGCGCGAGCGGGGGGAAGACATCCTGATCCTGGCCAATCTGTTTTTGCGCCGCAACTGCCGGGAGCACAACCGCGACACCGGAGGCTTCAGCGTGGAATCCGCAACCTGCCTGCGCACCTATGACTGGCCGGGCAACGTGCGGGAGCTGGAGAACAAGATCCAGCGGGCCGTGATCATGAGCAACACGCCCTTTATCGTGCCCGAGGATCTCGGTTTTGACGAAACCGCGGCCCTGGCCGCCATCTGGAGCCCGCCCCCGGCCTCGGCCACCCTGCGGGAAGGCCGCGAACTGCTGGAGCAGCACATGATCAGGACCGCCCTGAAGGAACATCCCGGAAACATGGGCAAGGTCGCGGAGGTCCTGGGCATTGCCCGGCCCACGCTGTACGATCTGATCAAAAAGTACAACCTGAGCCATTGATTGTCTCAGGTTGCGCAACTTAGGGAGGGATGCCCATGCGTTCTATGCAAAAACGACGCTGGCCGCGCTTTCTTGTGGACCTGTTCAAGGACCGGACCATCTGCACCATGCAGGTCAACGGCGAGGTGGTCGTGGAGGCCGGTCTGCGGGACATCAGCCGGCGGGGTGCCGGGCTGCGGAACCTGTCCGTCTACGCCGGCCTTGAACAGGGCGACCTGGTCCTGTTCAGAAAAATCTCCCATGACAACGACTTCGCCATTCTGCTATGGCGCAGAGGCCGGGTGCAGTGGACCAATCCGGAAACCGGGGACTTCGGCATTGCGTTCGAAGAGCCCCTGCCCTACGCCAAAATGAGCCGCGCGCTGCTGGACGCCCTGACTGAACAAGGCCCGGACAACGGAGTGCACATCGCCGCGTTGCAGTGTTAGTTTTATAATGCTGGAATGCTGGGGGGAAGCGATCAGGCCTCTATAACCCATTCGTATAGAAGAGATACATGTTGCCGCCGGCGCCTTTGGCCCGGTACATGGCCGCGTCGGCCTTGTTCATGAGCACGTCCAGGGTCTGCCCGTCCTCGGGAAACAGGCTGATGCCCACGCTGGCGCCCACGCTGCACCGGAAGCCGAACACCGTGTAATCCTTGGCCAGCTCGTGAATGACCTTGCGGGCCACCACTTCCACGTGCCTGGCCTCCATCTGTCCGCCCAGCACCAGAACAAACTCGTCCCCGCCGATGCGGGCCACGGTGTCGGACTTGCGCACGCACTCTTCCAGGCGGGCCGCGGCCTCCTTGAGCACGGCGTCCCCCACCTGGTGGCCCCGATCGTCATTGACCTGCTTGAAGCGGTCCAAATCCACGAACAGCAACCCGATCTTCTCGCCGTAACGTTTGGACCTGTTCAGGGCCTGCTCAAAGCGATCCAGAAACAGCCTGCGATTGGGCAAGCCGGTGAGCAAATCATGCATGGCCATGAACTTGATTTCCTTTTCCGCCATCTTCTGGTCCGTAATATTTTTCAGAGAATAAATCAGACACGGCTCCTGCTGCAAATCCAGGACACTGGCTGAAAGCAGCACAAACACCTCCTGGCCGTCCGCGGATCGCAATGTCGCCTCGAAATTGCGCACCTCCCGGTGCTGCTCGAGTTCCCGGCGCAAGCGCTGCTGATCAGCCTCGGACAGCCAGGACGGCATGGTCTCCAGGCGGGCCCCCACCAGCTTTTCCTGGTCCGCGCCCAGGATCTGGGCAAAAACGCGGTTGACCTCCAACAGCTGGCCGTTGTCCAGCCGGGTGATGGCAAATCCGTCCAGGCTGGTGTGAAAAGCCTTGGAGAATTTCTCGTTGCTTCGTTTCAGGGCGTCCTGGATGCGCTTGGCCTCGGTGGTGTCCCTGGAAGAGGCGTGCACCTCCAGGATCTCGCCGGAGTGCGGATCCCGCAGGGCCTGGCTGGAGGTCTCCAGCCAGACATGCCCCCCGCTCTTGCACAGCGCCCGGCACACGAACCGGCAGGAGTCCCGGCGCAGGCAGGCAGCGGCCTGGGGCAGGCAATCCTGGTGGATGAAATCAAATATGGAACGACCGATCATTTCCCCGGGCTGGTACCCGAGGATGTCCTCGCAGGAAGGAGAGACATAGAGCCATTCCCCCGCGGGCGACATCCTGGCCACAAGGTCCGTGGCGTGTTCGGCCAGAAGACGGAACCGGTTCTCGCTCTCCTTGAGCGCTTCCTCGGCCCGGATTTGTTCGGTCACGTCCCGGTGCACCAGCAGCGTGCCGAAATACTCGCCATTGGTGTACAGCGGGGTCGTGGACAGATAGTCCCACTGGTCCAGCTCGTCGCAGCGGATGATCTCCTCTTCCGGGTTCTGGCCGGCCCGCTCGATGAAGTCCTTGTGCGGGCAGCCCAGGGACTGCCGGTCCAAGCAGCCGAGAATCCCGAAACAGAGCATCCCGATCATGTCCCGCGGATGCATGCCGTGAAACTCGGCCAAAGACTTGTTCACCCGTAAATAGCGGAAATCCGGTCCCACAATGCTGATGTGGTCGGACACGGAGTCAAAGGTGGTCTCCCACTCCTTCTTGGCCTTGGCGATCAGCCCCTCGACCCGCTTGCGCTCCTCGATCTCGGACAGCAGCCTGGCGTTGACCTCTTCCAGCTCCGCGGTCCTGGCTTGCAGCTCCTCGGTGCGCTGGGCCACCTGCTGTTCGAGCTGTTCACGATAAACGCGGTTTTCCCGCAACAGGCTGGCCCGCTCCAGGCAGCGCCGGACCACATGCACCAAAGCCTCCAGATCCTGAATCGGCTTGGTCATGTAGTCGCTGGCCCCGATGCGCAAGGCGTCAATGGCGTCCTGGAGCACGCCGGTTCCGGAAATAACCACGCAGGGCGTTTCCGGGGACTCCTTGATCACCGTGTCCAGGACCTCCAGGCCGTCCACTTCCTCCATGCGCAAATCCACCAGGACCATGTCCGGCCGCAGGGAGCGAAATAGCTCCAGACCCTGGGTCCCGTCGGCCGCGGTGTGCGCCTGAAACCCATGATGACGCAAATATTCGGCCACGGGGTCGCGGAACAGGGATTCGTCGTCAATGATTAAGATGGTGGGCTGGATGGGCGGTGTTTGAGGCATATGGGCCATGACGCCTTCCAAAAACGGCTTTGCGAAAACAAAAAATTGACAGGCCCTCGGCCTGGAACTCTCATGGGTGTGCTTTTGATCTGCAAATTTCAAACCACGCCTGCCCGGGCTGGTCTGCCCTCTTTGCCTTGTGACAAATACGGCCGCCATGCCCTGAGCGGCAGCGGCCTGTGGGCATGGCTGGATCGAAAAACACATTGAGATATCAGATGGTTACTAAAAAACGGTCCAGTCAAGGCGTTTCCACCCGGCCATGGCCGGTTTTGGGGTTATCCGCGGCGTCCCGCAAAGCCGGTGTCGAAAAATCTTACACTTGCCCCGGATCTGCAACGCTGTGCTTGGGCTTCACCCGTGCTTCCGATCATAAATTTCGCTGATTATCAGCTGTTTGAATCGAATTCAGAATCAAATATTTCTTTTATTCATTGAAAATCCGAAAACTTTTTTTGCTCACCATCTTTTTACGCCATTTTCCGCTTTATTTTCATCACGATCTGCCATATTCCACCACATGCCCAATACGCTTAACGAGCATGATACTTGCAGAAAATCAGACGCAATACCCGTGCTTTTGCGGCATCCGTGCATGAAGCAAAACACTTACCGGAGAGAGTTCATGCAGCAAAGAAAGGAAGATCGTCGGAAAACACCCCGCAAGGACATCCTGACCCCGGCCGTCATGCACCTGGAGGCGAACGGCAAGTCCTTTACATCCCAGGCAATAATCAAGAACATCTCTCCTGGAGGGGTATTTTTCGCGCTCTATGATTTTGACGAGGAACTGAAAAATCTGGATTTGGAAAACATGCCCATGCGCATTCGCTTCCGCCTCTCGGACACGGACGCGGAGTACGCCGCATCCTGCTGCAGCAAACGCACGGAACGGCTGACCTACACCATCCAGATGGGAGCGGCCTTCACGGACATGCTCCCGGAACAGCACCTGGCCCTGCAGCAATACTGCGACTGTTTTGTTGCCCCTGAAATGTGATCACCCTTGCAGAACCATTCACCACCATTGTACACTTCCAATAATCCTCCATGATTCAAAATGGTTATCATGACTGTCGGAAAACCTTACACTTTTTGTCGGAAATCCTTACACCTTTTGCAGCTTTTTTTCCCCGCCTGGCGCTGATCATTTCCGGGCTGGCCCTGGCCATGCTGATGGGCCCGTTTTCAGAAGTCCGAACGTCTTTGGCCGAGCCCGGCGCGAACCAGACCCTGCGCCAGGGACTGGCCCTGTTCCAGGCCGGCGAATACCATCAGGCCCTGGAGGCCTTCACCAAGGTTCTGGAAGCTGATCCGGACCATGCCCGGGCCCTGAACAACAGGGGCCTGGTGTATTTCCGGCTGGGCAGGATGCGCGAGGCCGTAGAGGATTTCAGCCGGGCCGCAAAGATCGACCCGCAATACTATCAGGCCTTCACGAACAAGGGCATGGCCCATTATCGCCGCGGGGAACTGGCCCAGGCCCTGGAGGATTCCACCCGGGCCATTGCCTTGCGACCCGGATTCGGCATGCCCTACAACACCCGCGGACTGGTCTACCTGGAAATGGGCGCCTTTGAACAGGCCGTGCTGGAGTTCGACCGGGTTCTGGAACTGGATCCAAACTATGCCCGGGCCTACAACGCCCGGGGACACGCCCTGAACCGGCTGGGCCGCTACGAACCGGCCCTGCAAGACTTTGACCGGGCCCTGGCCCTGGACCCGCACAACCCCCTGCCCTTGAACAACCGCGGCTGGTCCCTGTTCCAGCTGGGACGGCTCCCCGAGGCTGTGCAGGACCTGGAGCGCGCCGTGGCCCTGGATCCCGGCCTGGCCAAGGCCCATGCCAACCTGGCCCTGGTCAACAGGGTCTTGGGCCGCCACGAGCAGGCCCTGGCCGCCTATGACCGGACCCTGGCCCTGGAGCCGGACAACCCCGTGTTTCTGGCCCAGCGGGGCATTGCCCTGGCCCGGGCCGGCCGCTACCAAGCCGCTGTCCAGGATTACACCCGGGCGTTGGACAAACGGCCCAAGGATGCGTCCGTGCTGAACAACCGGGGCATCGCCCTGACCAACCTGGGCCGCTTTGCCGAGGCCCTGGCGGACTTCAGCGCGGCCGCGGGCCTGGAGCCCAACGACCCGGAGCCGCACATCAACCGCGGCAACGTCTTCATCCACACGAAGGAATACGCCCGGGCCATCGCCGCATACGACCGGGCACTGGAACTGGACCCCGACCGGGCCAGCTCCTATAACAACCGCGGCTACGCCCGGCGCGAGGCCGGCGATCCGGACAAGGCTTTGCTAGACTTTGACCAGGCCCTGGCCATAGATCCGGACTATGCCTTTGCCTTCAACAACCGCGGGGTGACTTTGGTCCTCGCGGGACAAACCGAACAAGGCTGCCGGGACCTGGAAACAGCATGCCGCCTGCTCTACTGCACGGACCTGGAATGGGCCAAAAGCCAGGGTTTTTGCCCGTGACCGCACCGAAAACAGCGTCAGTGAGGAACTCATGCTCATGCGCCGCAACGGCGCGTGGTGTATGGCCCTGGTGCACATAAACCGCTACTCGCAGCCTGATGAATCCATGCTGATCGTTGTCCTCGAGGACATCGACCAAAAAAAACAGCTGAAGGCTTTGTTTCGAAACATGGGCTATGACCACCTGATCAAGGCTGGAGCCGAAACAAGGCCGGGGCACAAGCGTCTGGTGAATGATTTTCACGGGAGTTCAACACAAAAAACCCTTCATGGCCAATCGCAGGAAACCTCGAAAAAAGGAGTTCAGC
>DSBL01000126.1 GCA_011049455.1 Desulfonatronum sp.
ATTCCAAAAGGCTGACGAATAACCTGATTGGGCTTCAAGTCGATAAATCGCAATAATCGCAAAATTAAATTTGAAAACAACATGTTACATAATGCCATTGGGCTATGTTCCGGACACTAGTGTATGTGAATAATAAACTCGCTGATCTGCTGGGTGAAAACTGCATTGGATCCAAGTGCCATAAGACACTCCAAGGCCTTGAAGCGCCCTGCGAGTTTTGCACGAATCACATCATTCTGGGAAACAAACGCCGGCCGTATAAGTGGGAGTACTTCAATCCGTCCCTTGACAGACATTTTTCCATTGTTGACCGGATCATAAAATGGTCAAACGGCCGTTACGTCCGCTTTGAAATGGCCATGGACATCACCGAGCACAAACGGGCCGAGGAGGCCTTGCTGGAAAGCGAGGAGATGCAGCGCAAACTCCTGCAGGCCGTGCCTGACTTGATCATCAGGACCGACATGGAAGGCACGATCACTTTTGTCAATGAGCTGGCCTTTCCCGGCCTGGAGCATCTTCACGCGGAAAGCATCTGCGGGAGGAACATCTTTTCCGTGATTGCCGAACATGACCTGAAACGGGCCATGAAGAATGCCCGGGAGAGGCTTGAAAAGAATATTGGCCCGCAGGAGTACCAACTGCATCTTGGCATTGGGAGTCTCGTGGATGCGGAGGTCAATGGCGCGGTGATTCGCGACAAAGAGTTCAGGCCGCAGGGCATGGTGTACGTGATTCGCGACATCACCGAACGCAAGCGGGCTCTCCAGGAGCGGGAGAAGTTGCAAGGCCAGCTTCTTCAGGCCCAGAAGATGGAATCCCTGGGCATCCTGGCCGGGGGCGTGGCCCACGACTTCAACAACCTGCTTCAGGCCATGAGCGGCAATGTTGAACTGCTGATGCAAAGCAAACCTCGCGACCATCCTGACACGTCCCGGTTGCTCAGTATCGGGAGATCAGTGGAGCGGGGGGCCCAGCTGGTGCGCCAGCTCATGCTTTTCGGGCGAAAGGCCGGATCACGCCGAGAGCGGTTGGATTTGAACAGGGAAGTGCAGGAGGCTCTCGATATTCTCGAAAGGACCATTCCGAAGATGATCGCCCTGGAACAACGCCTTGATCCGGCGCTCTGGCCGATTTTCGCCGATCCGGTGCAGATTGAACAAATTCTGCTGAACCTGGCGGCCAATGCCGTCGACGCCATGCCGGACGGGGGAAAGTTATTCCTGGAAACACGCAATGTGGTCCTTGATGAAACCTTTTTCAAGGCCCGAAAAGGCGCCTTTGCCGGGCCCCATGTGCTCCTGTCCGTGACGGACACGGGTTGCGGCATGGATAAAACTGTTCTGGAGCATATTTTCGATCCTTTTTTTACGACCAAGGAAGCGGGCAAGGGAACAGGTCTGGGTTTGGCCTCGGTCTACGGCATCGTTCAGGCCCATTGGGGGCACATCCAATGTTACAGCGAGCCGGGATCGGGAACGGCATTCAGGATCTATCTGCCCGCGGCGGATCCAGCCGAGGACTCAAGGGATGGCACGGCACACGATACCGCGCTGCGGGGCGGCACGGAGTGCATCCTGGTGGTGGACGACGACCCGGAAATCCGCGAACTGACCCTGGAAGCGCTTGAGTCCTACGGTTACGCCATGGAAAGCGCGGCCAGCGGGGAAGAAGCCCTGCGGATATACCAGGATCACGGCCGAAATATCGGTCTTGTCCTGCTGGATCTGAACATGCCGGGCATGGGAGGGTATAAATGCCTGCGGGAATTGCTCGAACTCGATCCTTCGGTCAAGGTGATCATTGCCAGCGGTTATCCGGACACCGGACATGGCCGGGACCCTGTTTTCTCCGGGGCCAAGGACTTTATCGGCAAGCCGTATCAGCTGCGCGAACTGGCGGCCAAGGTGCGGGCCGTGCTGGATGAAGAAGAGGGCGAGAAGAAAAAGTGAGCAAGTGCAATAAAATGTCTTGGGTGGTTTTCATCAGCAGTATTTTCAACAAAGCAACTAATTTCGTGTTGATTGCCTGAACCAAACGGAAGCTGAACGACGCAACGAGTTGTAACTGATTACATTATCCTCATTTCTTGACGGGATACGGGTTTTACATGACCGTGACCCGCGCTGAAATCTGGATTTCCCGATCACCGCTCACGGTGATGAACTGGCCCGTGGGCTGTCGCACCAGGCTGGTCCCATTGTGCAGATAAAGAGCCACGCTGCCTGATCCGCAGGCCGTCTCCCGGACGCACGAATCCACGCCGGCCACATAGACATACGGCGTGATCGCATCATTCTCAAAAAGAATCGCCCCAAAGGCCGGCAGATCGAAATTCCGGCACAAGGCGGACAATCTCTTTTTATCGATCTGTTCGCTGGAATGTTTTTCCAGCAGAATAAAGCCGATGCCCTCCAGCAAGACGATGTTGCCGTGTTTGCGCCAGGCCATGGACATGCGGATGGCGGTTACTCCGCCGGTGTTGGTGAAGGACACGGGATGTTCGGCTCCGCTGGCGATCAGGCTTCCTGAGGTTCCCAGGGTGGAGGCGAAGGCCAGGGTAGCGTTGATGCAGAACTCGCCGCCCATCATCCGGATGCGCGGCAGATCGCCGGCTTGATCCACGAACCCGACCTGTTCCACCTGTTCCAGCAGGGAGGAGATCAGGGCGGGTTTTCGCGAGTCAGGACAGTCCGCGACCAGGGCCGTGGAGTTGCCGCCGGCAACGAGGAATGTTTGGACGAACATGGCAAGTGGGGGTGTCAGGTCGAGACGGGCTTGTCAAGTGTGCGCGGGTGACGGTTCAGTGCGGCGAATGTTCAGCCTGTGGTCGGCCTGTGGTCGGTCTTGACAAATCCAAACGCTTGTTCGAAACTGCTGTTCGAAATGAGCAAAAACAATGCAATGACGAATGCAGACAAGCTGGATTGTGACGTGAAGCAACGGTTGATCGAGGCCGCGGGAGAGATCTTTGCCCAAAAAGGCTACCGGGGAGCCACGATCCGCGAGATCTGCGGCAAGGCCGGAGCCCATGTGGGTGCCGTGAACTATCATTTTCGGGATAAAGAGGGACTGTTTGCGGCTGTTCTGGAGCACGCCCACCAGTGGTCGGTGCACAAGTATCCTCCGGATGCTGAAGTCGGCCCCAAGGCGGTCGCGGAAACACGGCTGCGTGGATTTGTACATTCATTCCTGTTGCGCGTTCTCGGACCGGGCGTGCCGGATTGGCATGGCCAGCTTATTGCCCGGGAAATGGGCGAGCCGTCCGAAGCTTTGAACCAGATGGTCCGCAACTCCATTCATCCGTTATATGTCTACCTGGCCGATATTATCCGCGAGTTGCTGGCCGAAGGGCTGGAACAAGCGAATCATCCCGACGAAACGGTATTTCTCTGCGCCATGAGCGTGACCAGTCAGTGTTTGCAGTATTTCACCAGTCGGCATGTCATTGCGGCCCTGTGTCCGTCCGGATTCGACAGCACGGACATTGACGAACTGACCGACCATATCACCATATTTTGCCTGGGCGGCATCCAAGCCGTTGCCAATTCCAGGCTGCATTCATGCAAGGCGGATCACACCGAGCATGTGCCGAAGAATCCAAAAACGGAGGTGTTATGACGATCTCGGCGGAAAAAATGAAGGAGATGCTCTGGACAATGGTCTTGTCCCGGCGCTTCGAGGACGAGTTGATGGACCTGTGCAAGATTCAGGGCAAGATTCCCGGGATGATGATCCTGGCCACCGGCCAGGAAGCCGTGGGTTCCGGGGCTTGCGCGGCTCTGGAACCGGAGGACGTGATCATCACCAACCATCGCAGCCACAACCATCTGTTGGCCAAAGGAGCAAATCCCAACGTCCTGATGGCCGAGATTTTCTGCAAGCGCACCGGCTGCAACAAGGGCAAGAGCGGCACGCTGCACATGGCCGTGCCCGAGATCAACGCGCCGTGTACGTCCACCGTGGTCGGCGCCGGGCCGCCCATTGCCGTGGGCCGGGCCTTTGCCCAGCAGTACAAGGGGGAAAAGCGGGTCACGGTGTGCTTTTTCGGCGACGGCGCCGCGGCCGAGGGTTCGGTGCACGAGGCCATGAACCTGGCCGGCCTGTGGCGGCTGCCGGTGATCTTCATCTGCGAGAATAACGTCTATGCCGGGGCCCAGCGCCTTGAAGAGCATGCGCCGGTTTTGAACCTGGCGGACCGGGCCGCGGGCTATGCCATGCCCGGGGTGATTGTGGACGGCAACGACGCCCCGGCCGTGTATCAAGCCGTGGTGGAGGCCAAACAGCGCGCCCTGTCCGGGGATGGACCGACGTTTATTGAATGCAAGACCTATCGCTGCCGGGGCCATGGCGAAGCTGACCCCCAACATTACCAACCCAAGGACGAGATCAGCGCATGGCAAGAAAAATGCCCTGTTCCGCGCCTGCGGGACACCCTTCAGGCCCAGGGGGTGATCACCGCCGCGGATTTCCAGGACATGGAAAACCGGGCCGCAGCCATGGTCCGGGAGGCGGTCCGTTTTGCCGAGGACAGCCCGTATCCCAGCCCGGAGGAAGCGTTGGAGGACGTGTTCGCGGAATAGTCCGTGGATAAGCTTGATGACAAACGTCTTTTTGCACCAAGCAGTGACCGCTGTTCAGTGATTTACGGTCAGTAAAAAACAATACGTTACAAAGGTCCGGCGTAACGTTTTTCGCTGCTTAAAGTCTTTTTGCCGTGACCTCCGTTGATCTGAAATCCGAAGAAAACTATGCCACAAGGAAGGACACCATGCAGAAGTTAGGAATGGGACAGGCCGTGAACCAGGCCCTGCGGGAAGAAATGCACCGCGACCCCAACGTGTTCATCGCCGGGGAAGGCGTGGGCGTGAGCATTCACCTCAATCCCATGTTTCCGACCCACGGCCTGCTGGAAGAGTTCGGTCCATCGCGGATCAAGGACACTCCGGTTTCCGAGGCGGCCATTGCCGGGCTGGCCGTGGGAGCGGCCGAGGCCGGGCTGCGGCCGGTGGTGGAAATCATGTTCAATCCCTTTTTCACCCTGGCCTCGGACATGATCGTCAACCACGCGGCCAAGCTGCGCTATCTGTCCGGGGGCAAGTCCGCCTTTCCCCTGGTGGTGCGCATGAAATCCGGCGCCGGGATCGGGGCCGGATGCCAGCATTCCCACAACCTGGAGGCCTGGGTGGCCCACTGCCCCGGTCTGAAGGTGGTTATGCCGGCCACTGCCGCGGATGCCAAGGGACTGCTCAAATCGGCCATCCGGGACGACAATCCGGTGATCTTCATCGAACATATGGGGTTGTATTTCGCACCCATGCCGGTTCCAGAAGAAGAATACCTGACGCCCATGGGTCAGGCCGAGATCAAGCGGCCGGGCACGGACGTGACCGTGGTCACCTGGTCCGGCATGCTCGGCGTGGCCATGGCCGCGGCGGAAAAACTGGCCCAGGAGGGCGTTCAGGTGGAAATCGTGGACCTGCGCACATTGGTTCCCTTGGACAAGGAGACCATTCTCGCTTCCGTGGCCAAGACCGGCCGGCTGGTGGTCCTGCACGAAGCCACCCGCACCGGCGGATTCGGCGGGGAGATCGCGGCCGTGGTCATGGAAGAGGGGTTCCGTCATCTCAAGGCCCCGCTGCGCCGGGTCACCGGCCCGGATATCCCGGTTCCGGCCAGTCCGCCGCAGGAGCGGTTTTATATTCCCAACGACGAACAACTGATCATGGCCATCAAGGAGATCATCTGATTACGTATCATCCTGAAACAGCGGTGGATTTCCAAAACCGTCGTTTCAACATTTCCGCATTCCGACCTAGGTCGTCCAGGTTTACAACCCGAAAAAAATATACTTGGACATATACTTTACGTGTGCGGCCATTTTTGGTAGGTGTGCCCAAAAAAGGGGGGGACATGCCACAAATATCATTGTATATTGATGAGCCGACTTTGAGAAAGGTGGAATATGCCGCCAAGGCTCAACAGGTTTCCATATCCAAGTGGGTTGCCGATCAGATCAGGTCTCGAGTCGATGCTGTCTATCCAACCGGTTTCGAACAGCTTTTCGGATCGATTGACGACGACACCTTTGTCGAGCCGCCGGACATTACCGCAAGCGCGGACAGCCATAGGGAGCCTCTCTAGATGTATTTCCTCGATACAAACACCTGCATCTATTATTTGAACGGGAAATACGAAAGCATCAAGAGAAAAATCCTGGCCTTGCCGCCAAGCAAGATTACCATTCCATGCGTTGTCAAGGCTGAACTGCTGTTTGGCGCGTGCAAGAGCCGAAAGAAACAGGAAAATTTAGAGAAGATCGAAAAATTCCTGGAACCGTTTGAGATTACATCCTTTGATGATCCAGTCAGTTACGTCTATGCAAAAATTCGAGCGGCCGTTGAGACGCAAGGAAACGTCGTCGGGCCGAACGACATGATGATCGCCGCTATTGTCAAATGTCATGACGGCACGCTTGTGACGAACAATATCAGGGAATTTGAGAGTATCAAGGGATTGAAGCTGGAAAACTGGGTTGCGGTTTGACCCCGTTGGGAAAGGCGGCAAGCGCCAGACTTTTCTGAAACTTCAGGCCCTTGGCCTGCGGGCATATTTTCAGGTCACGCACATGAGGAAAATGGCAGCGCGGCATACAGCAGAAGAAAACCCAACAGTGGAGACGAAGGATGGGATTCTGGGAACGATTTTTCAAGAGGCGCACGCATGATCAGGCGTCCGCGGATCGACAGGTTCGCCACAGCCGCACCGGGAAAGGCGAAGGACCGGACACCAAGCTGGATTCGCATGTGGTGCATGATGATCATGAACGTTATGACGGGCATGAGCCCATGTACATGCGCAAAAACCGGACCGAGCCCTTCCGGCCTGGCGGGGACCTTGATGATGCGGTGCTTCCAGATGGACCCAGCTCCTGCGCACCCAACCGGCAGGTTAAGGGGGCGCTGTCCTTCGTTCTGCCCGACGACAGACAGGCCGAGCTGATGGCCCTGTGCGCCCAACTGAACACTCACCGCTCCGAAGTCATCCGGGCCTGCCTGGAAATGGGCATGCCCCTGTTCAAGAGCCATCCCGACCTGTACGAGTATTTCCGTCAACGATCCCGGCGGGGATGGTGAATCGTGGCGTGAACCCTGAACAGGTCATTCGTTCACCCCCG
>DSBL01000096.1 GCA_011049455.1 Desulfonatronum sp.
ATGCGTCAGCTTGCTTTGTGGTTCAGGCGAGGGCATCGGGCCTGCTCGATTTGTTTCACGGCGATCTTTTTCCAGTTCTTGCCGGCCGACAATTCGGCCAGATACTCCACGGCATGGACCGCGTTGCGGCGCTCCCCCAATTCCTTGAGGCAGCGGGTCAGGCCGATGCGGCAGGAGGGGCAGCCCACAAGAATCGGTCCGCGGACATCCTGCAGCAGGTCCTGGCGCAACTGGTCGATTTTGCGGCGGCGCAGCTTGTTGTAGAGGCCCGGGGAGGTCATCGCCCCCAGTCCGCTTTCCCCGCAGCAGTGCGGGCTGATGTGCACCGGCGCGTTCAAGTGTTTGCCCAGGGCCCGGGCATAGAGCTCCCCGGACTTGACTCCATCCACGCCGGACCATTCGCTGTGGCACGAGGCGTGGTAGAGGATCGGCTCCCGGAGGACGGGCAACGGGCCGGACCGCTTTTGCTCCAGGCGCTGCAAAACGAACTGCAGCGCGTCCTGCTGGATCAGGGCCGGGCCAAAGTCGGTCGAGAGGTTGTAGTCGCGCAGACCCTCGCGGCATGACCCGCAGGCCGTGATCAGGTGCGTGGCCGTGAATCCCAGGCCGTGGGCCTTGTTCAACTGGCGTCGCATGGAAGCGATGTTTTTTTCCCGGTTGGTTTGGAAGGCCTTTTCGCATCCGCCGGCCAGCAGGGGATAGCCGCAGCAGAGGTGGTGTTCCGGAAGGATCACCTGACAGTCCGCCTCCAGCAGCAGCCAGATCGTGGCCAGACCGATGGTGCGGAAGAACAGCCCGGCGCCGCAGCCCGGAAAGTAGAACACGGTTTCCCTGTCCTGGCAGGCCTGGCCCGGGCCGGCCGGGGTGAATAGAGCGCCCTTGTGCAGGTGCAGGGTTTCGGCCAGATTGTGCAGTTCCAGGGTTGCTCCCTGGCCCCGGAGCAGCGGGCTCTGGGCGCGTTGCCGCCAGGTTGAGGGAATCAGGCCCACGGCCTTGTTCTGGACGTTCTGGGCCAGGGTCAGGAATTTGGCGGTCCGGGGCAGGCGGCTGGCCGGGGCCGCGGCCAGATAGTTCAGCAGCCGGCTCTTGACGGGGTGGCTGTCCGCGCCTTTGCCCTGCAGATAGCCGCGCAGCTCGAGCACCACGGCCGGGGTGTCGATCTTCACCGGGCAGGCGGCCATGCACTTGCCGCAACTGGTGCAGTGTTCCATGAGGCGGCCCAGCTCCCTGAGCAGCCCCGGGGCGGGTTGGCCGGACTGGAGCTGGGTGTAGAACACGGCCTCGATGATCGCGCCCAGGCTGAGGTTCCTGTTGCGGGGATGGAAGAGCAGGCCTTGTTCCGGCAGGTACATGGGACAGACCTGCTTGCATTTGCCGCAGCGCGAGCAGGTCTGGATGTTGATCAGCAAGCGGATCAGGCGGTCCCGTTCGGGCAGGCCGCTCTGGCGCAGGTCCTGGATCAGCCGGTTAAAGGAAAAGGTGTAGGGAGGCTCGGGCTGCTCCCGGCGGACCAGCTTGCCGGGATTGATCACGTTGTGGGGGTCCACCTTGGATTTGTAGGCCTTCAAGGCCTGGATCTTTTCCTCGGGCAGGTAGGCGATTTTGGTGATGCCGATGCCGTGTTCGCCGGAAACAGCGCCCTTGAGCTCCAGGACCTTTGCAAAGACCTCGGCCGCGGCCTCCTCGGCCTGGCGAAGCATGTGCGGATCATTGGAATTGACCGGAATGTTCACGTGGCAGTTGCCGTCGCCGGCGTGCATGTGGTTGGCCACGATGATCCGGGTGCCGCGCATGGCGGCCAGGATCTTGTCCAGCTCGTCCCGCAGGCGGGGATAACGGCGGCGCAGGTCCTGAAAGAAGAACTGGGTCTGCACCTCGAACTCCTGGTCCGAAAGCTCTTTGGCCGTGATTTCCCCCTTGAGGATGCGGGCCGCGTAGTCCACTTCCATGTCAATGAACTCGTCCTGCACGTCCACGTCCGGCAGCTCGGAAACTTCCCGCAGGGCCTTGCGGTAGGTCTTAGCCAGGCAGCGCAGGTTCAGGTTTTCCAAAAAATCGGCGAACTGCGGAATCACCTCCAGGGGGATGACGATGTCCTCATTGATCTTAAACCCGCTGGTCCGCCGGGTGATGGCGCTGAGCCGGTGGCGGTCCTCCCAGAAAATTTCAGCCTGGTGGCTGTTTTCAGCCACGAACACGTCCACGTTTTCGTAAGGGCCGACAATGTCCACCACCGAGTCCACGGCCGCGTTCAGGGCGGTTTCGTCGTCCGCATCCATCTGCGCCAGGAGTACGGAAATGGGTTCGCCCTCGTAGCGGACGGACTTGTTTTTGTACTCGATGGCCTGGACGTATTTGGAGCCGAATTCCTCCAGGGCGGACATCTTCACCAGATCGCCCTGGTCCCGAATGGCGTCGCGCAGGGCCACCAGGTCGTTGATCACCAGCATGGCCGCATGCATGGAGCGGCCGTAGAACTCCAGGCACAGGGTGCGGGAATGGGTGGGTTTGGGGTGCAGGGTGAAGCAGGCCTCGGTGATGATCCCGTCCACGCCCTCTTTCTGGATGCCGGGCAGGCCGCCCAAATATTTGTTGGACACGTCCTTGCCCAGGCCGGCTCCGCGGATGTCCCCGCCCTTGAGCGCAATGGTTTCCTGAAGCCTGCCCTGGTGGTCCAGTACGTCGAAGACCGCCTCCTCCCGGGCCATGATCTTGTGCCGGGGGTGGTCCCGGCGCCTGACCTCCACGGTCTGGCCCGTGGGCAGGACCATGACGTAGCTTAAAACATTGTCCAGGGTGGTGCCGTATTCAAAGGCAAAGGGGCCGCCGGCGTTTTCCGAGATGTTTCCCCCCAGGGACGAGGCGGCCTTGGAGGCCGGGTCCACGGTGAGCAGCAGGCCGTGCCGGGCAGCGGCCTGAATGGCGTTCAGGGTGATCACCCCGGCCTGGGCGCAAAGGACCATGGCTTTGGCGTCAATGCGCAGGATTTGTTTCATTCGGCTGAGGCTCACGATCACCGAGCGTCTGCCCGCGGGGATGGCCCCGCCGGTCAGGCCCGAGCCGCCGCCCCGGGGCACGATGCAAAAGCCCAGCTCGTTGGCCAGCCGGACAATGCACTGCACCTGCGCGGTGTTTTCCGGGGCAACGACCAGCATGGGCAGTTCCAGGCGCAGGTCCGTGGCGTCGGTGGAGCATTCCACCAGGGTGTTGGGCTGGTCGCAGACGCATTCCGCGGGAAGGCAGTCCACAAGGCGCTTGACCAGGTGGGCCTTGAACTCCTGGTCCGCGTCGTATTCCCGCCAGTAAGCCTTGAGGGCCTGTTCCAGGGCCTGGGCGTACTCTGGAGCCAGGGATGGGGCCTGGGCAGCGAACTGCGCCTGGACGCTGCGCCGGACCATGTCCACGGGGATGAATGGATTGGCTCGCAGCAAAAAGAGCTCCGCGGCCAGGTCAACGGCCAGGGCGCGTACGCCCTCGGGCCAGGACTCGACCTGCTTCGAGGTGAGATTGAAAACGCGGGGCAGCAGGCGGATATGGGGAATGGAGAGGTGCGGGCCTCTGACGGTCATCAATGTGTCAACCTGGAAAATGCGAAAAAGAGATAATTACTATGCAAAATTTTAGAGAAGTGCAAGTATGGGCAAAGGGCGGTGTTTTTCGGACGTTGGGCCATCACGTCCGCGGGGGTTTTTTGGTCGGCGAAGCATTCGTTGATCGTCACCAGGCGGTCCAAATAGGGGTCCACCTGTTCAATGCGCGTGCCTTGTCGCCAGAGGATACGAAGCGCCTGGCACATCCGGGTCGCGAATTCCGGGAATCCCGAATCCACCAAGAGCAGATAGTCGTCAATGGGCATATCGCCGGAGAGCATGGCCTGAAACCCCGGCGCCCGTGGTTCCTCCAAAGCGACGATCCGGGATTTTTGCATCATGGCGAACAGTCCCGGCAAGGCTTCCACGTAATGGGGACTGAAGCCGATCATGACTTGAGCCCCATCCTGGCGGTTTGCAGGATGGGGTATCCCGCTGGAAGTTGGAATGTTCATATCAGCGGAATGTGTCAATGAACATGAGACATCTCGAGTCTTCGGGCTTTTGCCTTTTCCAGGGACCATGTCTTTAAAAAAATGTTTTTTCCAGATATGGAATATAAAAAGTTTGAAAAAGCCTGGAAAGAAAATACAGGGAAAATCCAGGATAGCCCGAAGTTAACAGTGATGGGATGGCCTCCTTCAAGGGTTGGTGTGTCCTTGACGCATACCCCTTTTAAAGGGGCGGGGCCATCCCATCATAATTAAGGGAATTCCTTCGACATGCCAACAAACGAATCGCAATCCCGGACACACGGAGAGCCGAAAGCTCACGGCCATCAGCAGTGGACGCGCCCCTCCCCGGGGTTGCAGACCAAGTTCTTGATCGGCACTTCGTTGATTCTGCTCATTTGTTGCCTTGTGGGGGCTTTCCTCATTTATTTTTATGAAAGACAACAACTGGAAGAACAGGCCTACGCCAAGTCGGAACTGGTCATGTCTGCCGTGGAGGCCAGCAGAAACTATGTCAGGGAGGAATTGCGGCCTGTCATGTTCGAATTACTGGGTGATGAACACTTCGTCCGTGAGGCCATGTCCACATCCTATGTGGGACGGGCTGTCATGGACCGTCTTTCTCCGGCCCTGCCGGACCTGGAGTACCGCCGGACGTCCATCAACGCCCGCAATCCCCTGTATGAAGCCAATGATACCGAGTTGGCAATGATTGAGTATTTCCGGCAAAACCCCGGTGTCACGGACTGGCATGGAATAGTCAAAATAGATGGATATCCGGTGTTCAGTCGTTTCAAACCGGTTGTCTTTGAGCAGGACTGCCTACGGTGCCACGGCGACCCGGCGCACGCCCCCATGGAACTGATCCAGCTATACGGCGACAAGGGGGGGTTCTGGCGGAGTGCTGGAGAATTGGCCGGGCTGGTCTCCGTAGGCATATCCGTGGACAACGCCTTGGCTCAGGTTCAAAAAAAGGCCATTTCCGGCTTTTTAGCGGTCTTTGCGACCTTGCTCTTTATTTTCGTTTCCTTGGGCATCCTCTTCAACCGGATGGTCGTATTGAATCTGCGAAACCTGTTGCTTTCCTTCCAGGATGCAACCGGCCAGATACAACCAAGTCCGGCCCGGGACGAATTGGGATTGCTGGGCATCAGCTTCAACACCATGCTGGAAGAGCTGAACGCCTCAAGGGTGCGCCTGCAGCAATGGAATCTCACCCTTGAGCAGGCGATCAATCGGATCAGGCATGAGTTGGAAAAGGCCCAGGAACAACTCGTCTATAACGAAAAAATGGCAGCCTTGGGCCGCATGACCGCCAACATAACCCATGCCATCCGCAACCCTCTCACCGCCGCGGGAGGCTTTGCCCGACGGTTGGAAAAGGTTGCCCAAGGCGAGCTGGAATGCAAGTACGCTCGGATCATCTTGGCGGAGTTGATCCGGTTGGAAAAACTCTTGAAGGATGTACTCATTTTTTCGCAGGATTCATTACCCATGGGCCCAAAACAATCCCTGGGCCCGGTCATCCAAAACGCCCTGGATCGGTATGGCCAAAAATTCGAGGCCCAAAAAATCGAGGTGCAGGTGAGCGTATCTTCGCAACTGCCGAACATTTTGATGAACCCAAGTCAAATCGACATTGTCCTCAATAATTTGCTGGAAAATGTCCTGGATGCCTTGCCTCAAGGGGGCCGATTGACGGTCGGTGCGGACACTGTTGAGCGTGAAGGCCGGCAATGGGTGGAGATGGTTGTTGCGGACAACGGGCCGGGCGTGCCAGAAGCACTGATGGATGTCCTTTTCGAACCCTTTGCCACGGGGAAGAGTCTCGGTTCAGGGCTCGGCCTGCCCATATGCAAAAAAATTGTCGAGGATCATGGGGGATACATTCAGGTCAAAAGCGCGCCCGGTCAGGGTGCAAGCTTTCATTTATTTTTTCCGGTGGACACATGATCGGACTGCACGTTTCTCCTTGGTGTCTCAAAAATGGGTCAAGCATCATTTCCAAGCTTTTGTTTTTTCTCCGATACGTCCTTTTTTTCATGAAGGTCGTCGACGTTGGCCGCAGAATGTGCGCACGCCCTCTTCCCCGCGGAATATGCTTGCCTCAAAGGGCTGTTGTGAAATCCCGGCTGGCTGCCTCGCCGTCCCAACCGGGCAGTGCTGTCCCGCAGTGCTATACATGGCGTCGAAAATCCGTCCTGCATGTTCGACGTTTCGGTCAACGGAAAAGCGCGGTTTTTCGTTGACCTCTCGACGATCGTAAGATCGTCGGGGTGACGTCCTGTCACCTGCATACACAAAGTCTTCCGACGTTATGTAGAACACGCTTGACGCATCTGCCATGCCCTGGATATCTCGTGTATGGAAAACTTTACAAAAAATTGTCCCAGACTGCCTTAGGCAGACATGCACACATCCGATGGGGTCAGTCCCGGTGATTTGGAAAAAAGCAATTTGCACTCAATCAACATCCCATCCAAGGAATTTTTATCAGGAGACAAAAGGCCTTGCGGATGAAAACCAGGGAGAAAAGGATGAGGCACTGGATAAGAATATTCGGCGTGGTGTTTTTTCTCGTTTTCTTGCCTTGTTCGTGCGACAGAGCGACCCAACCTGTTGTTGGGCCCGTTTCTGGAGTCACGGACACTGAGATTCTGATCGGATCCTCGCTGGCCCTGGAGGGTCATGCCGGGTATCTGGGCACCCAGACCCTCCGAGGAGCGCTGTCGTATCTCAATTTCATCAATGAACAGGGGGGGGTCCATGGCAGGAAGATCAGGGTGATTGCCTACGACGACGGGTACGACCCCCCCAGGTGCGTGTTCAACACCCAAAAACTGATCAATGAGGACAAGGTCTTCGCCCTGTTCAATTACGTAGGCACGCCCACATCGGTCAAAATC
>DSBL01000154.1 GCA_011049455.1 Desulfonatronum sp.
ATTCCAAAAGGCTGACGAATAACCTGATTGGGCTTCAAGTCGATAAATCGCAATAATCGCAAAATTAAATTTGAAAACAACATGTTACATAATGCCATTGGGCTATGTTCCGGACACTAGTGACCTTCATTATAAATTTGAATCAATGAATCATCGGTGATTGTTGAGTCTTTGCTGCCTCTGAATGCCAAGGATTCCCCGTATTCTCCCGACATCGTGCACTTTTTTGTCGGACTCACAACGCTGACCGCGTACCTCGGTAAAACTTTTTCCATCCATTGTGTTGCATTGCATACCCATTGTGAACCTTGCGTGAATTCATCCGGGGGTATGCAATGGAAGCAGGAAAAAGGCCCGATAATATTGCCGTTCCAGAAGCAGGAACAGGGTGAAAAAATATTCTGGAGTGACAAGGTGTTGGATAGTCCCTCCTGTTCGGCTGTCCGGCATTTAAAACAGGCGTGATCGCCATTTGAAAACGTTGCGCACGTTTTTTTCAGGAATATTTTGACCATCCAACGACAGAGGGCGCCCTTAGGGCGCCCTCTGTCGTTGTGGAGTTGTTGATGCAGGCGGTCAGCGTGCCAGGATGTTCGGGTGGTGGAATTCGAAATCCATTTCTTCGATGTGGCAGACCGCGCAATTGCCCCTGGCACCGATCACCGCGTTCACTCCCTGGTATTGCACAGGCTGGATGGCGTCCAGGTCCGGATGAAACTTGTTTATGGCCGGATATTCCGCATGGGTCGGGCCGTGGCAGGACTGGCACATCAGGCCGGCGTCGTCGCTGCGCAGCCGGTACAGTCCGGCAGGACCGCTGACCCAATCGTTAAAGGCGGAGATGTTGCCGAAGTCGGGGCGCTCAAAGTCCACGTGGCAGCTAAGGCAGTCCGGCTGATCGTTCCACGGGGTGCGCGGGTTGATCTCCTCAACGGTCTGCACCGATCTCGGCATGACGCCGCGCATGAGCAATTCGGCCTTGGGCTTGCCGACCTGCTGTTCTCCGCGTAGCAGGGTCAGGGCGTGGTCTTCCATGGTGCCGTGGCAGTTGGTACAGGTCAGCCCGACCTGGCTGGCGTGCACGCCCCGGGAGCAAAAGGTGAAGCTGTCCGGTCCGGTGGGGTGGCAGGCGTGGCAAGGTTCGGAATCAGGTCGACCGGCCAGGTAGTGCACATGGAATCCGTGGACGGCCGCTGGCAGGTTGAGCAGCTGCGGATTGCCCGGGGCGTTCAGCAGGGGGTCCGGGTGGCAGCTCTGACAGAGGACGGGCCGGCCTTGCCGTGCCTGGGCCAAAAGCGAGGTTTTGTGCCGGCGGTCGTGCACGGCCAGGACGTCCGAGGCCGTTTCCGCGGCAATGCCCATGGCCCCGTGGCGGCGCCAGTCCCCACCGTGGCAGTTGCGACAGCCGATTTCCGTGGAAACCGGAGCCACGACCTTGGTCATGGCCAACACCTCTCCGGAGGCTTCGTCCTTGGCCTCAATGGTGAATACCGGATAAGGGGCCAGGGAGCCGTCGTCCGCATAGGGCAGGACGGGAATGCCGTCGGCCACGAAGGTCCGCAGTCCCTGGTTCAGGGTCATGGTCCCGGAGAGCCCCAGGCCCTTGGCGCTGACGTTGCGCGGCAGGTCCTTGCCCACCAGGGAGGAGGCGTAGTCCCAAAACTCGACCTGGGAAGCCGGATCCGTGGAGCCCGGTGGCGGGGTGAACGTGATCAGGACATTGTCAGTGACGATTTCCGGCGAAAAATCGCGGCGCACCAGCTGAGCATAAATGGTGCTGCCTGCGGGCAGCAGGGACCAGTGGGCGTCGCAGTCGGAGATGCACTTTTCGCCCAAGGTGCACCAGGCCAGGAGAACATATTCATCCGTGTCCGAATCAAAGGGAGGGATCTCCAAGTCCGCCTGTTGGACCGGGCGTTCCGTCGCAGGAGCTTGGTCCCGTCCATGCACGACATTGACCAGATAGCCGGCCAAGGCATCCCGCTCCCGGGACGTTCCGGCGAAGCGGGGCATGTACTCGTAGACCTTGCCGATGCCTGAAATCATGGCGTCCATGCCGAACACCCCGAATTTGGCCGTGAGCGGGCGGATGTCGTTCAGCGGCCCGCCAATGGAATGGCAGGATGAGCATTGGTTGCGGAACAGTTCCCGTCCGGCGGCCAAGCGATTGTCCGGGGTGATTTCCCGGTGTTCGATCCACTTGGCCGTCTGCAGATACCCGGTTGCGGTAATCTCCTGCTCCGTGCCTTTGAGCATGGCGTTGGAATACATATAGCCATGGATCAAATAGGGTCGTCGTCCGGCCTCCCGAATCCATTCAAAACTGCCCATATAGGCCAGCCCGATGACCAGCAGGACCAGGGCCATGGGTCGTTTCACCGCCGCGGGCATGCGGATGGCCATGATCAGTCCGCCGATGAAAAGGGTGGCGGTAATCCACAGGAAGCCTTGAAAAAACGGCACGATTTCCGGGTTGCGGCCCAGGATCATGGCCCGGGGGCCCTCGGGTAGGATGGAGAGATACCACCAGCCGGACAGCAGCAGAAAGACAAAGGGGACGAGCAGCCATTTAGCGCAGTGGCGGACCAAGGTCTCGCGCAGGGCCGGATCCTTTTCCCAGGTGGCGGTGACAAATCCATAGAGCCCGGCAAAAATCAGGGCGATGAAAGTCCTGAAGGCCAGAGCCGGCCAGAAGGATGGGTTGAAAAAGCCGTCCCAGAAATCGCGGGTGGTCAGCCAGTCGCCCGGAGTGAGCATGAAGCCGATGATCCCGTTGATCATGAACAGGGACATCCAGGCAAAGATAAAGTAGAGCCAGCCAATGAGCATGTGCCGGCGGGGCTCCATTTTCCCGAAGGTGTAGAAGTAGATGAAGATGGCCACGATTTCGCCCAGAAAAAAGACCCACTCTATGGCCCAGGCAAAGACAAAGGTATGGATCAGGGCCGATGTGGCGGCCGGCGAGATGAGGGAAATGGTGAACCAGATGCCCACGCCGGTGATGGCTCCGAAAACCATGGTCACGATGAGGAAGAACTTGGCGTGGCGGCGGATGTAGTCCAGAATGCCTTGGGAATTTTCCCGCAACCCCTTGCGTTCCGTGAGCACGAGGAAAAGGCCGCCGCCAATGGCGAAATGAGCGATATAGACGTGGAAGACGGCGATCATGGCGATGAGCAGACCGCCGCCGGCCCAGGTCAGTTCCCAGACTGGATAATTCATGACTGCGCCTCCTTTCCGGCTTCAGCAGCCAGCTTGAGCATCCAGGCGACCACGACCAGACCCGCGGCCAGGGTGACCACGAAGAGAATCAGGGGCAGGAATTCGCCGGTGACCGCCCGGGCGCTGACATCGAAATAAGGGCTTAAGTAAGCGTCCCGGACCAGGTCGCGTTGGAAGACCATCACGGAAACCGTGGCCGTCAGGAGGCCCGCGGTCAGGTAGACCTTGTGGCGCATGGCTGTGATCACGGTGAGCACGGCCAAAGAAACGCCGACCAGCAAAACGGTTGTATGCAGGTTCGATCCGCCCATGAACAGCAGGAGAATGGGTTGGGGTAAGGCCACCAGAAACCAGAGCCCCACCGCGATCTGGGCAATGCTGGCGTAGGCAAACCAGGTCATGCCGTGGCGCACCCAGCGCTGTGCGCCGGTCTCGCCGCGATTGGCTTTGTGGGACCAGATCAGGGCGATGAACAGGCCGGCCACGGCCATGGAGGCCACCACGAAATGCAGATAGCGGGGAATCAATGTGGGATCGCTCAGATTGAGCAAGGTTCCGCCGGGATTGTCAAAATATCCGGTCCAGACCTGGGGGTTGAGCATCAGGGTCATGTTGTTCGTATAGATGAAGGCCGTGGCCAGCAGGCACAGCGTGACGATCAAGAGCAGGACGGCTTTCAGGGTCCCCAGGGAGGCGTATTTGAAATCATAGATATAGGCGGAAAGATAGGCCATGATCACCAAGCCGATCACGGCCAGCCAGTACACGGCCATAAGCACGCTGCTGGTGTATAGAAACTGGCCGTAAAGGACTTGCAAAAAAAGCAGCGGTGCCACGCCGAAATTCACGGCAAAGGCGATGGTGAAGGGCAGTTTCAGAGCGATGTCATGGGTCAAGGGTTCTGTTTCGGTCTTGCCTCGAAGATGGTGGATCAGGGCGATGATGGATGAACCGAGCATGATGTTCATGACCAGCAAATGCAGGATGAAAGTCAGCAACAGGAACGCGTAAAACCAGCCCCAGGCCACGGGTATGGGCAGGGCTTCGGGGATCAGGGCCGCGGGATCCATGGTTCCCTCCTTCCTTGTAAGGTTGTGCAGATGCGTGGTTCATTCAGGACGACTTTGCTGTTCATATCCTTTTCAGCAAACACGGTCAAAAGCCAGGTGCGTCGGGGACCATGCCGCATCCCGCGGAACGCCGCATCATGCCCGGCAATACATACCACTACAGCGACGCTTTAGAAAATGTTCACGGAAGCAGGCCGCGTTTACATGTTTTTCAAGCGTTGCAAACTCCCTCGCTGCCTGCGTTGGTCAAAGCCGATGCGCTGAAAAGGGCAAATCGTTTTGCAGAATGTCCGGCATCGGTTCTGACATACGCAGGCAAGCTCGGTCAGACAGTGCAACGCTTGAAAAATATGTAAACGCGGCCCCCATGCAATACCTCGCAACGACAAACTTGACCAGAAAGTGTCGCTGTAGTGATACTGTTGCCCATGGATTGAAAGGGCGGCGAATGTCTTGTTTTTCTTGCCAAGATAGGACAGTTTGAGACGCCTTTGTCAACTCTTCAAACACGCTTGACCATTTTCATGTCCAACATTTTGCTTTTCGACGTCGGGAACACCAACACCAAGATCGGCGTGGCCAGGAATGCGGACATCCTTGGCGCCTACAGCCTGCCGACGCATATCGAATCCACCTCCGATGCCTGGGGGCTGTGGCTCTTGCAGATCTTGGCCCTGCATGGGTTGGAATCCAAGGATGTGTCTTCCTGGATCGCGGCGTCAGTGGTGCCGCCGGTGAGTCTGTTGCTGCGCAAGGCTGGTGAGCGGTTTTGCAAGTGTCCGGTGCTGTTTGTGCCGGAGGACATACCATTGCCTTTGGAAAACCGATACGGCAGACCGAACGAAGTGGGAGCCGATCGTCTGGTGGGCGCTTATGCCGCCAGGGGCATGTTTTCCAGCCGGTCCCTGATTATCGTGGATTTCGGTACGGCCACCACGTTTGACTGCGTCCAGGATCACGCCTATCTAGGCGGTTTGATATGCCCCGGTCTGCAAAGTTCGGCCGCGGCGTTGTCCACGAAAACGGCGAAGCTTCCGAGCATTTCCCTGGAGGACGCACCGGCCGCCCCAAGGATTGGCCGGAGTACGTCGGAAAGCCTGCGCCACGGCCTGATTTTCGGATTCGCGGCCATGGTCGACGGTCTTTGTCGGCGTCTTAAAGAGCAATTGCCGCACCCGGTGGAGGTCATTGCCACGGGAGGGCCGGCCAGACCGCTGTTGTCGGTCTGTGCGGGTATTGATCATAACTGCCCGGATTTGCTCTTGCAGGGCTTGTTGCGGGCCCGTCTGGAACATGCACACCAATCAGCCTAAAGGAGATGGATCATGAGCAGTACCATTGTCGGAGTGTGGGCCAGGGAAATACTGGATTCCCGCGGCAATCCAACGGTGGAGGTGGAGGTGTCCCTGGAGGATGGGAACACCGGACGCTCGGCAGTTCCTTCGGGAGCGTCAACGGGTTCCCGCGAAGCTCTTGAATTGCGCGACAACGACGAGAAGCGCTATAAGGGCAAGGGCGTTACCCAGGCCGTGGAACATGTCCGGGAGGAAATCGCCGATGCGGTGATCGGTCTGGACAGCCTGAACCAGCTGAAACTGGACCAGGCTTTGCTCGATCTGGACGGCACGGACAACAAAACACGGTTGGGTGCCAATGCCATGCTCGGGGTGTCCATGGCCACGGCTCGAGCCGCGGCCAACCATCTTGGTCTGCCCCTTTTTCAATATCTGGGCGGGGTCAATGCCAAAATTCTGCCCGCGCCGATGATGAACATTCTCAACGGCGGAGCCCACGCACCGAACAATCTGGACATCCAGGAATTCATGATCCTGCCTTTGGGCGCGCACTCCTTTGCCGAGGCGCTGCGCATGGGCGCGGAGACGTTTCATGCCCTGAAAGCCATTCTGGCCAAGGACAAGCACATCACCTCGGTGGGCGACGAAGGCGGGTTCGCGCCCAATTTGAAAAGCCACAGGGAAGCCTTCCAATACATCATGCGGGCCATCGAGGAGGCGGGTTATCAGCCCGGACTGGACATCGCCCTGGGCATCGACGCCGCGGCCTCGGAATTTTTCAAGGACGGAGAGTACCGCTTGGCCGGTGAGAATTTGAAACTGACACCGGAAGGACTGATCGACTACTACATGGAATTTGTAAAGGAATTTCCCTTGATTTCCATTGAGGACGGCCATGCGGAGGGAGACTGGGACGGCTGGCGGAAAATGACCCTGGCCTTTGAGGATCGGATTCAGATCGTGGGCGACGACATCTTCGTGACCAATCCGGACATCCTGGCCGAAGGCATCCAGCAGGGCGTGGCCAACGCCATCCTGATCAAGCTGAACCAGATCGGTACGGTTACGGAGACACTGGACACCATTGAGATGGCCAAGGCCGCCGCATACGGCACCGTGATTTCCCACCGTTCCGGGGAGACCGAGGACGCATTCATCGCGGATTTGGCCGTGGGCCTGAACGCCGGACAGATCAAGACCGGTTCGCTGTGCCGCAG
Organism: Desulfonatronum sp.; assembly: GCA_011049455.1. Lineage (GTDB taxonomy): Bacteria > Desulfobacterota > Desulfovibrionia > Desulfovibrionales > Desulfonatronaceae > Desulfonatronum. The sequence goes on from DSBL01000154.1 coordinate 6,805, forward strand.
CGACCGTCTGGCAAAATACAACCAGTTGCTGCGCATCGAGGAGGCCCTGGAGGAGCAGGGCGCCTATTTCGGACCCAGCATGATTGCCCAGTGGTTTGGAGAGGACGAAAAGAGTTGAG
>DSBL01000075.1 GCA_011049455.1 Desulfonatronum sp.
GCCCGCCCCGACTTGCCTGCCGACGATCGCACAAACGTGCCTGGCGTTGTCAACATGCTGAAATGCAAGCAAGACATGTCCCCCGCCCTTCTTTTAACCACATTTTTGACCCACTCCTCCGAGAGTCGCCCAATTTCCAACCAGTCCTCATGTTGCCGGATATGTGGCGAGATGTTATTGTTGCAACTGTTATAGCTTCAACTATAATACCCAGAGGTGCACTTATTTGAAACCTGACCATGGACCCCGTCCAGAGGCGTAAATCATGCGTAATCCTTTCTACTACGGCAATGAGGTGTCCGGGGATGATTTTTGCGACCGCGAGCAGGAGCTGCTTGAGCTGGCCGGGGATGTTCGGTCTGGTTTGAATGTGTTGCTGTATGCCCCCAGGCGGATCGGAAAAACATCCCTGTTGCGCAAGCTGCAACGGAAACTTGTCCAATCCGATGAGTATGTCGTTATCTTTTTCGATTTTTTCAGCGTCTCGTCCCTGGATGAATTCATCCAGGGCTATTTCAACGCCGTGGCCAAAAGTTTCGATACCGTACCGGAGCGGGTAATGAACCTGCTCAAATCCGTCCTGAAGGTGCGGCCCAACATTCAGGTCACCGTGGGCCAAAGCGGCGAGCTGATCTACGGATTGAGTTTTTCCAGGACAGAACGGGCCGCAAGCCTGGAGGACGTCCTGAATTTTCCCCATGCCTTTGCCCAGGCGAAAAAGAAGCGCGTGGTCGTGATGTTCGACGAGTTTCAGGAAATCGAGCAGTTTGATCTGGAGAAAAAGTTCCGGAGCATCGTCCAGACCCACGGCCGGGATGTTTGCTATCTGTTCAGCGGAAGCAAAAAATCCATCCTGCATCGCATGTTTCACGACAGTTCACGGGCCTTTTACAGATCGGTCAAGCACCTCCGGATCGGCGAGATCCCCCTGGACCAGTGGACCGGCTTCATCCAGGCCAAGTTTGCCCGGACGGGAAAGGAGATCAGCCCGGATCTGATCCGCCGGGCGTTCACCATCACCCGCGGCTTTCCCTACTACATGCAGCAGCTCATGTTCGAGGTCTGGAACAGGACCGACGCCCAGGTCGATGAGCGCATCATCGAGGATGCCGTCCGGTTGATGTGCGAGCGGGAATACGATCTGTACAGCCTGGTCTGGAGCGATCTGACCCCGAATCAGAAAAAGACCTTGAAGTACATCGTGCGCAGCGGCGGCAAAAACCTCTACGCCGGCGAGCAGCTCGGCGAAACCGGCCTGACCGCCTCCACCTTGAAAAGCACCCTGGACGGCCTGATGAAAAAAGACGTCTGCGAACGCGCGGACGATCAATACCTCCTGGTCGATCCGCTGATGCGGCACTGGGTGGAACGGTATATGGCGTAGCAGGGAGCATGGCGCTTGCGAGTCAAGAGGAGATTTGACTGCGGGCTTGCACGTAAGGCTTTTTTGCATTACATTTTTCTCCATCCTCGCGGAGGAAAAGCCATGACGACATTGACCGTGACCGCGAAAGGCCAGGTGACCTTGCGCAAGCATATTCTTCAGCATCTTGGGGTTGAGCCGGGCCAGAAGATCGAGGTTCGCGAATTGCCCCAGGGACGGATTGAGATGCGGGCAATGCAACCCGCAGGCACGATTGACGGTTTTATCGGCCTGCTGGAAGGCAAGACAAAAAAAGCGGCCACCATCGAGGAAATGCGCGAAGCAGCCGCAGACGGCTGGGCGGGACTGGAATGAAGGTTGCCGTGGATACCAATGTGCTCGTGCGCTGCGTTGTCAGGGATGATCCGGCGCAGGCTGCGGCCGCGGAAAAACTGCTGAAGGACGCGACAGTCATCGCCGTGGCCATCCCCACGTTGTGTGAATTCGTGTGGGTGTTGCGCAAGGTTTACGGGCTGGAGTCCGACGACATCGCCCTGGCGGTGCGCGCCCTGCTGGCCGTGGGCAACCTTGCGCTCAATCGCCCGGCGGCCGAGGCGGGATTGGCCATGCTTGAAGCAGGCGGGGACTTTGCCGACGGCGCCATTGCCCATGAAGGGCAGTGGCTGGGGGGAGAGGTATTTGTATCCTTCGACAAAAAGGCGGTTTCACTGCTTGAGCGTCTTGGGCATCAGGTCCGATTGTTGGCGGCTTGATCCGAAAAAAGAGCAGGTGCTCCCCACCCCGCATGTACTTCTTGACGGCTTCTCTTTGTCACGCATCACGCCCGCATCTCAGCCTTTCACCGCCTCTTCCACAATAGCAATTTCCTCGTCGTTCAGGCCGTAGAGTTCATAGACCAGATGATCGATTTCCTGATCCGTCGTCGCGATCTGGCGCTGGATCAGGGTCTGCTCGTGGCTGGTGGAAGCGGCGGCGGCCCGTTTGTGCAGGTCCAGCATCCGCTGGACCAGGGCGACCAGCTTGTCGTGCAGGGCAACATCCGCAGGGTTGGCGGGGTCTATGGTGCGGATGGGGAGTTGTTGCAAATATGACTTGTTCATATCGTCTGATTTCTGGGTGCCGCGTCTTTTTGATGTTGCGCGTTTTGCTTTGTTTTGGCACAAAAGACTGTTATCAGGTGATGCAATAAGTTTTGACGCGTATCTTCCTCTCCTGTCCACAGACCCCCTCAACCGTGGAGATTTCCATGCCTGAATCGGCACACTCCCCGAACCCCGGCGGTCCGCTTTCTGGTTTCGATGCCCAGGACATCCTGGACAATGCCCCGATTGGCATTTTTACCTCCACGCCGCAGGGCAAGTTCCTGTCGGTCAACCCTGCCATGGCCAAAATGTTCGGCTATGATTCACCGCAAGGAATGATGGAGTCGGTTACGGATATTGGCCAGCAGCTCTATGCCGACCAGGAAGACCGGAAAGAATTAATTCGGATGCTGGAAGAAAACGGCGCTGCGGTCAACCATGAATGCCGCATGCTCCGGCAGGACGGCACGGTGTTCTGGGTTTCCAGAAATGCCCGTGCCGTCAAGGGCGAGGACGGACGTATCGTTGCCTATCAGGGGTTCACTACGGACATTTCCCAGCGCAAACTGGCCGAACAACGGGAGCGGAAAAACGAAGAGCGATTCCGTCAGATGTTCATGAACGCCCCCATGCCCTATCAGTCCCTGGATGAGCAGGGTAATTTTCTCGACGTCAACCAGGCCTTCCTGGATGCCCTCGGTTACAGCCGCGAGGAGCTGATCGGCAAGAACTTCGGCGACATCCTGCACCCGGACTGGAGGGAGCTTTTCAAGGAAAATTTTCCGAGGTTCAAGGCCGTGGGCGAAATCCTGGGCGTGGAATTCGAGATGGTCAAGAAAGGCGGCTCAATCGTCCTCGTCCATTTCAACGGTAAGATCCAGCACGATGACCAAGGGCGATTTCAAAGGACCCACTGTATTTTTCTGGACGTCACCAGGCGTATCCAGGCTGAACGAGAGATCAAGGACAAAACCTCGCTGCTTGAGGGCATTCTGGACAATGTCCCTGACATCATGAGCGTCAAGCGCCCCGACCAAAGCGTGGTGCTCTACAACAAGGCGGGGCATGCATTTTTGGATATGACCCAGGAACAGACGCACGGCAAAAAATGTTTCAATCTTATCGGCCGGAACGTTCCATGTCAGCCCTGTGCTACACTGGAAGCAGTTCGACAGAAAAAATTGGTGACAATGGAGAAATATTCGCCGGAACTGAACATGCATTTAAGCTGTCGGGCCAACCCGATCCTCAATGAAGACGGCGAGGTCATATATACGGTGGAATTGTTGCAGGACATCACCGACCGCAAACAGGCCGAAGAGGCCCTGCGGGAGAGTGAAGAAAAGCACCGACTTCTCTTCGAGACCATGAGTCAAGGGGTTATCTATCAGACTGCCGATGGCGCCATCATCTCAGTCAATCCGGCTGCGGAGAGGATACTTGGCCTTTCTTTCGACCAGATGCGCGGCAAGACTTCCATGGACCCGCATTGGAGGATGATCAAGGTGGACGGATCAGAAGTCGCGGGATCAAATCATCCCGCCATGACTGCCCTGCGAACCGGAGAGACTGTCGGTCCGGTGATCCGAGGTGTGTTTCATCCGGTCAAAAAAACGCATGTCTGGTTGTCCATCACGGCCATACCCTTGTTTCATCCTGGAGAAACAAAGCCTTTTCAGACCTATGCCATGTTTGAGGACATCACGGAGCGCAAAAAGGCAGTTGAAGCTCTCCAGGAACAACAAGCTTTCATCAAAGCGACCTTGGATAACCTCCCCGTGGGGGTAGCCGTGAATTCGGTCGACCCAACCGTGCGGTTTACCTACATGAATGATAATTTCGCCAAATTCTACCGCACAACACGGGAGGCCTTGGCACCCCCGAATGATTTCTGGGAGGTAGTCTATACTGACCCAGCATTCAGGGAGCAGATTAAGCAAAGGGTGTTTACGGATTATGCCAGCAACGATCCTGAGCGGATGACCTGGAAGGATATCCCCATTGATCGTCCTGGGCAGGAGCCATTTTATATCACTGCCAAAAATATCCCCCTTCCGCAAAGTCATCTGGTGGTGTCGACTGTCTGGGATGTCACTGACCGCAAGCTGGTGGAGAAAGCCCTGCTTGCAGCCAAGGAACAAGCCGAGGCGGCCAACCAGGCCAAATCCGAGTTTCTGGCCAACATGAGCCACGAGCTGCGGACGCCTTTGAACGGCGTGATGGGCATCATGCAACTCCTGCAGACGTCAGAGCTGAACGAAGAGCAGCAACGTTGGATTTCCATGGCCATCAAATCGTCTGATCGACTTGCCCGATTGTTGACGGACATCCTTGACATATCCCGGATTGAAGCAGGCAAGATGGATTTTTTTGACAAGGAGTTCAGCCTCAAAGAATTGTGTGATTCAGTCCGTGAACTGTTCATCATCACGGCACAAGACAAGGATGTCGTCCTGGAGTGCACCGTCGACGTAGCCATGCCGCCGAAACTGATCGGCGACGCCACCAGGGTCAGGCAGATCCTTTTCAATCTTGTGGGCAATGCACACAAATTCACTCATGAAGGTAAGGTCAGCGTGGAAATGGTTTCGTTGTCCTCACGCAGGGAAGGTTTCGCACGCGTGCTCTTTTCCGTCTCCGATACGGGCATCGGCATTCCAGAGGACCGTCTGAAAGACCTGTTCAAGCCCTTTGTTCAGGTGGACGGGTCGTATACCCGGAGTTACCAGGGCGCGGGGCTGGGGCTTTCCATTGTCAAACGGCTTGTGGAATTGATGGGAGGGAGCGTTGATATCGACAGTTCGCCTGGTGCAGGCACCACGGTGTATTTTGTGCTGCCGTTCAAGTTGCCCGAGGGTGCAAGCGGCTCCGGTCAACAAGAACCCGGGCAATTGGCTGAAGTGCAGCAAAAGCTGCGAATTCTGCTGGCCGAGGACGATCCTTCCAATGCTTTGCCCGTTCGTCTGCTGCTGGAAGAGAGTGGCCACATTGTGACCCTGGCCGAGGACGGGCAGCAAGTCCTTGATCTTCTCAAGGTCCAGGACTTCGACTGCATCCTGATGGACGTGCAAATGCCGGTGATGAACGGCGTGGAAGCGACGCGGAAGATCAGACAATTGGAAGATGAGAAGATCAGCAGGTCAGAAAGTGAGAAGAATTCCAGAATCCCGATCATCGCCCTGACCGCTTATGCCATGGTCGGGGACCGGGAGAAGTTCCTGGAGGCAGAGATGGACGACTATCTGGCCAAGCCGGTGAAGATGGAGGACTTGGCAAAGGTGTTGGAGCGGGTGAACGCTGTTGGTTGAAAGGGATGAATGCCTGTATGATTGTCTCTTACGGAGCAACATGCGATGCATGCTCATCGCAATGTATGGATGTGTGAGTTACATGCCGCCAGTTTTGAAATACCTATGCCATATGGCCTTATGGGCCGCTCTCGGGGCGCTCGTTTTGTGGTCAATCAAGAACGAATGCTCGCCGTGAGCGTTCTTCTTCGGCTCATAGTTCATGAGCAATGAGAATTTGCCGGGGCAATCGAGACAATGCTCATCATCAAGTGCTCAGCCTGTCGTAAGAAGCTTTGGCGGTACCGAAAGCTTGGCCAGGGAGAGGTGCTGCGTTGCCACAGGGACAGGATCGAAAAGGTGTGGTTCAAGGACGAGCATGACGGCAAAGTCTGGTGCCAGTGCGGCAATGCCGTGGGCATAGACAAGGGGACGTTCATCAAGATGAACAAGAACGCCTGCACTTACTCGGGAACCAAGATCAACACATGACACCCGGGATCCGTGAAGTGGGGTGGTCGGACCAAACTCAGTCACCTGGAAATAGGGTTGGAAAGAAAAAGGGGGTGCAGGCGATGATGCTTGCAACCCCTTGATTTTCTTTGGCGTCCCCAAGGGGATTTGAACCCCTGTTACCGGCGTGAAAGGCCGATGTCCTGGACCAGGCTAGACGATGGGGACGTGGGATGTTTGGCTGGGGGACTAGGATTCGAACCTAGGTTGACGGAGTCAGAGTCCGTAGTCCTGCCGCTAGACGATCCCCCAGCGCAAAGCTCACTTTTTTAGATCGTTAGGGCAGCTATGTCAAGATTTCAGTGTTGCGTTTTCCCGAAAACACCTGCTCGTGCGTGAAAAATTTTGCGCCGAAGAGCTCTAGTGTCATGTCACGCTTGAAATGTTAGAAAAAATCAGGTATGGTCAGAAAAAACGGAGGAGACCATGCCTAAGATCAAGTATCGATTTTCACTGAGCCAAGAGGAACGTGATGAATTAA
>DSBL01000011.1 GCA_011049455.1 Desulfonatronum sp.
CCGGGCTTTTTTCATTTCCACGAAATTTCCCACGCGGGCCTCGTTGTCCAGCATGGCCCCGGGCCGTAGACGGGCAAAGGGTCCCACCAGACAATGTTCCTGGATCGTTGCCTTTTCCAGGTGCGAGAAGCATCGGACCATGCTGCCGGGCCCGATCCGGGAGTCCTTGAGCCACGTGTGCGACTCGATCACCGCGCCCTCGCCCACGATTGTCTGTCCGTAAAGCTCGCACGGCCCGTAAATTTCGGCTCCCGGCGCAATGGCCACCCGGGGGCCGATGCAGACCATTGCCGGATAGTGAATCGTCACGCCCTTGCCCAGCCACCCGGCGACAATGCGTCCGCGCAACTCCTCTTCGGAAGCGGTCAGTTCCGCTGGGCTGTTCACGCCCATGAAGGCCGCCGCGTCTCCGGCGTCACCGGCATCCACTGCCTCGACCAGCATGCCGCTGCTCGCGGCCAGATCCACCAGTTCGGTCAGGTAGTATTCGCCCTGACGGTTGTCCGCGGAAAGGCTGAAGAGCAGCCCCTGGACCGCTTCCACACGCAAAAGATAGATGCCGGCATTGACCTCTCCGGTGGGTCGGCCATGCCGGACCGGATCATAATCCTTGGCCTCCACGATACCCGCGATCCGGCCCGCACTATCCCGGACGACCCGACCGTAAGATCGGGGATCATCCAATTGAATGGTCATGAATCCGACATCAACCTGCTTGTGGATCATGGCCGCGCAAAAACGCTGAATCGCGGCCGGGTCGATCAGGGGGGTGTCGCCGTTGACCACCAGACACCACGCGGTCCCGTCTCCGGCAATCTCCGGCCAGGTGCACTGCACGGCATGTCCGGTGCCCAGCTGGTCTTCCTGCAGGACAAAGCGTTCGCCGGGAAACAGCGCCCGCACCTGCTCGGCCTGATGGCCGATGACGGTCCACACCCTGTTCTGAGCCACGGTGCGCATGGCTCCCAAAACATGCCAGAGCATGGGTTCGCCCAAAAGCGTGTGCAGCACCTTGGGCTTGTCCGAATGCATCCGCGTGCCCTTGCCCGCAGCCAGGACCACGGCGGCAAGTCCCTGTTCCTTCATGATCGCCCCCTTGCCAAAAATAACATCATCCGCTCAAGCTCTGATGCAGGGCACAGTATCAAGGAACCATGATCTCGTCGAGGTGCGAAAATGAAAGGCAACTTTTTGGCGTAAAAAAAGCCGGGGCTTGCGCCCCGGCTGTGATGATGCGGTGAGAGTGCGGAAAAACGTGTGCTAGAAGCTGTACACGAAGCCCAGAATACCGCGGTACAGGCCGTCATCGGCAATGTCGCCACGGAAACCGGTGCCAAAATCATTCAGATCGACCTTGGCGTAGGCCAGTTCCAGGACCAGGGCCAGGTTCTCGTACATCTGGTATTTGGTGTTGAAGTCCACTTCCCAGAGTTTGTCCTTCTTGGTCATCAGCCCCCAATATTCATTGGCGTTGGTGCCTTTGGCATAGTAGGCCACCAGGTTGTGGGACAGATCCTCCATGAAGGTGATGTTCCGCAGGGCCGCGCCGATACCCCAGGCGCCGATGGCGCCTTCCAGGTTCTGATACCCGCCCAGCAAAGAGCGCACAAAGCTGTCGCCGCCGCCGAAGGTGGTCTGCTGGCCCAGGGCCACGCCGGGACCAAACGCGCCGCCGTCCGTGCCGATCACAGGCATGCGCTTGGAATCAGTGCTGTTGGATTTTTCGCCGCTTTCATAGAAGCCGAAGATCTGCGGGGTGACCATGTCCATCTTGTATTCCACGGCCAAGTCCGCGATCCAGCCGTTCTGCTTGTAACCGGTGGCCCATTTCACGGTCCCGTAGTTGAAATCACCCTTGATGGCGATGGGATCCAGCATGGTCACGGCAAAGTTCAAGCCGCCGTGCCACATGTTGGCATTCTTGCCGCTGCCGGTGAAATCTTTGCCCCAGCGGGAATACGCGACAAAGGGCTTCAGGCTGACGCCGTCCAGGGATACCGGCAAAATGGCCATGAACACGTCCACCTCGTCGTCCCATTTCTCAGTGGGATCGTCGGGGTTGACAGTTTCCAGGTCATACGGACGGGCCCAGCCCAGGGTCAGGCCGAGCATGTCATTGAAGGGAATGCTGGCCACAAAAGCTGCCACGTCGGCGGACAGGATGTGCGAGCCCATGGTGCTGGGCAGGGCCACGCCCTGCAGACCGGCCTTGATGTCCACTTCGGTGTTGGGCAGCTTGAACTGCAAGTAGGCGTGCTTGGTCTTCACGTTGGTGCCGTCGGTGTTCAAGGCGCCGCCGCCAGGACCACCCCAACGAGTGTTGCCGATTTCAAACTGCAACACGGCCTTCAGGTTTTCACTGGCAATGAACTCGAAAATGGTCCGAGCCCGCTGCATGGCGAAAAAGTTGTCTTCTTTCGTGTCGCCGTTGAAATCCCTGTTCTTGATGTAGTTCGCGTGCACCCGCCAGACGCCCTTGGCCTTGATTTCCACGGCCTGGGCAATGCCCACGGAGCCGAGAATAAAGGCGGCCAGCAGGGCCAATACTGCAAATCTTTTCATAACCTTCCTCCTTTTACTGATCCTGACACATTCCACACTCGCACCGCGCACGACGTCCATCGCCCTTGCCGTGCGACACCCTTCTAATAACGGTCGAAAGGAAAAGTCAAGTTTTTTTGACACAAAATAAAAATTTTTTAACCGGACAATATTTTGTACAAACGCCAAAGTGTAAAAATGTCCAAGGCAAGGGAAAAAATAGACGAACGAAAGGGAAAAGTAAAAAATGCATTTTCATTTGAAACGACTGCGCCCTGATCATTCCCCGCGCGGAAACAGCCCCAGACCGACATAAATGTAATGCGCTCCGGACAGGGCCGTGGCCGCGGCGACCACGACCACCAGGGGCTGGGTCATTCCCTGCCAGAGCCGGCCGGGCAGATCGGCCAGCACCGCGATCACCAGAACGATCTGGGCGCAGGTGTTGAACTTGCTCAACCAGGTCGGCCGGATCCGGGTGCGGATATTCACGCCCCAGAAGTGCAACAGGGCCATCCCGCCGATGAGCATCACATCCCGGCTGATCACCAGCACGGCCAGCCAGGCGGATACCAGACCGCCCAGCCCGAGACACATGTACGCCGTGATCAGCAGCAGCTTGTCCGCCATAGGGTCGAGCATGGCCCCCAGTTGGGACCGCTGCCTCAGCACCCGGGCCAGAAACCCGTCCAGGGCGTCGCTGAGCCCGGCCGCGACGAACAGCAGCAGGGCCGTGTCGTGGCGGCCATTGACAAAGGCCACGACAAACGCCGGAACCATGATGATCCGGGCCACGGTGATGGCGTTGGGCAGGGTCCAGTTGTTGGGTCGGCTCATTGTATGCAAATGGATTTCATGGATTGCGCTGCCGGAAGGAATTTCAGGGCAGTCCTTTATTGGATGGAATGGACGATGTCCATGTCCCGCAATGTTCTGATCAACCTGGCTTCCAGGCCGTCCCGGTCCATGGTCGAAATTTTCCACTGTGCCTGCACTCCCTCGGGACGCAGGGACACGCCCACCAATTCCACCTCTGCGGCCTGGGAATCCCAGCTACGCAGCACCTGGTCGAATCCCAACGCGACAGAGGCATTGCCCCAGCCATGCGTGGTCAGCAGCACGCTGTCCTCAAACATCTGCCTGACCCGCTCCAGGGTGAAATAGTTGCCCCACAAGTCCGCCCACAGCAGCGGCAGATCCATGGCCTGCGCGGACCAGACCAGCCCCTCGAAATCCAGCATGCCCTGCCATGTCCCGTCAGCACCGCGCACCAGACGCAGGCTCGGACTGTCCGAAGCGTCCTGGCGCACCCCGGAAAGAATTTCCAATTCCTGGACCGCCGTTGCGTCCTCGGAAGTCAGGTTTTGCGCATCCAGGACGTAGCCCACGGTTTGATCCAGGGTGTAATATGTCCCCAAGGACTGCAAAAAGCCGCGCAAGGCCTGGCGGTTCACACGCACATCCATGTGCAGCACCGCCCCCCAGTCCGTGGATTCGTATTCCAGCTCCTCATAGCCCAGGACATACTCGGAAGCCTTGGACGACAATAGGCCCTGAAGCAGAAAGCGCCTGGACTCATCCAGCTTGCCGCGCAGCAGCTCCTCGGCCTCCTGAAAAACCCCTTGTTGCAAGGCGGTCTCCAGCACCTCGGACCGAACGTTAACCCGGCCCTCCTCGTCCGCCTCCACAAAAACCCGGACATCCTGGGCGGCGTTCAGGCTCGATGCCGCCAGCACAAGGCACCAAAGCACGGACAAAACCCATTTTCCCGTAAGTCTCTTGCTCATGTTCGGCAAAACTCCTTTCAAGACAGACCAAACGGTTCAATAGCAAATGCAGTGGCGCATCACTTTCTCCTGTCTCAGACCTGTTGGTTGCGAAGCACCTCGTGCAGCCAGCCGGCCAATCCCTGGTCATCTCCAGGCGTCAGCCAATGCACGTCCTGCAGATTGTTGAACCAGGTTTCCTGGCGTTTGGCATAGGCTCTGGTGCGGCACAGCCAGCGGTCCCTGGCCTGCTCCAGCGTGGTTTCTCCCCTCAGAAAATCAAGCAGTTCCCGGCAACCGATGCCCGAAAAACCAGGGGCATCCGGATCAGGACATTTGACCCAGGCGCGCTTTATTTCCTGGACCGCGCCCATGCCCAGCATCGTCTCAATGCGCTGATCCAGCCGCTGATGCAGCTTTGGGCGCGGCAAACGCAGGCCGACGATACGCAACGAGGCCATGTTCCGAAAGCCTTGCTTGGCATGCCACCAGGAAAATGAACGCCCCGTGGCCGCATGAACCTCCAGGGCCCGGGTGATCCGCTGTCTGTCCCGGGGATGGATCCTGGCCGCATATACCGGGTCCACACCGGCGAGACGGGAATGCAGGACTTCCGGACCTGTTTCCGCGCATTCTCGCAGCACACGCTCCCGGATCTTTCCGGGTATTTCGGGAATGGGTGCCAGGCCGCCGGCCAGGGCCCGCAAATACAATCCCGTGCCGCCCACCAGCAGGGGAACGCGCCCCTTTTTTTGGCAGGCCTCCATTTCCAAACGGGCCAACCGGGCGAACCGCCCCGCGGAAACGGACTCCTGAAGATCCAGGAATCCATACAGCCTATGGGGGCAGCGGGCCTGTTCTCCTGGACTCGGCTGGGCCGTGACAATGGGCAGATCGCGGTACACCTGGCGGGAATCCGCGTTGATCACGGTGATGGGAAAATCCTCGGCCAGGGCCAATGCCGCCGCGGTCTTGCCCGTGCCCGTGGCTCCCACCAGACAGATCCATCCGGTGGGATCATTGTCAACGCGAATCGTCAAAGCCATTCTTCTTCCGCAACCGCCGCAGCACGGGCTCGGGCACCAGCCCCTGGACATCGCCGTTCAGGCGGGCGGCCTCCTTGATGATCGTGGAGCTGATGAACAGCCATTTGTAGTCGGTCATCAAAAACATGGTCTGCAGGCCGCGATCCAGCCTGCGGTTCATCAGGGCCAGCTGAAATTCGTACTCGAAATCGGAAACCGCCCGCAGACCGCGCAGGATCACCCTGGCCCCCCGGCTGCGGACATAATTGACCAAAAGCCCCTCAAAGACCTCGGTGACCACCCGCGGTTCCGGCGCAAAGACCTCATTGATCATGGCCACGCGTTCATCCAGAGAGAACATGGGGATCTTCGGGGTGTCGTGGGCCACGGCCACGATAATCTGATCAAAGACCTCCAAACCCCTGCGGATCAGGCTGATATGCCCATTGGTCAGGGGATCGAAGGTGCCGGGGTAAACGGCGATGCGCTTTTTGGAGCAGTTTTTTTCCATAACAGAATCCTGGTTTGCCCATACAGACGATTCACCAGCAGTTCAAAACCGAACACGTCCATAACCTCCCAATTCCAGCCGGCCTCCACCTCGGCGCAGATCACGGCCAAAGGGGCGATCCAGCCGTGGACGTCAGCCTGGCGTACGGCCGAAGCCAGCAGATCACGGCCGTAGGGAGGATCGATAAAAAGCACATCAAATCCCTGGGGCGCGGTCTTGGCCAGGGTGCGCAGGGCATCCCCCGGCAGGATGCGCACATTCTGGCCGGGCAGGGCCAGACCGAAAATTTGTTCACGCAGCAAACGCACGGCGCGAACGTCGTTTTCCAAAAACCAGACCTGTCCCGCGCCCCGGCTCAAGGCTTCCCAGCCCAGGCTGCCGCTGCCCGCGAAAACATCCAGGACACTTACGCCTGCCCATTGCACCCCGCGGGATTCAAGCATGGAAAACAGTGCTTCGCGAACCCTGCCCGTGGCCGGCCTGTATCCTTCCCCCTCCATGGTGCGAATCCGCCGCCCCTTCCAGTGCCCGGCGATAATCTTGACCAAAAAACCACTCCTTGCAAAGCCCTTTCCTGCTCCTTGCCTTCAACGCCGTGTCGGTCTACGTTCACGCTACGACAAAGCGCAACACACGAATTTTGACGACCTTGCGAATCAGCATGAAGTCGTGCTCCAGGCCGGACGGCTTGGCGCGTTCCCCTCCCGGACGCCGTCACTTTTTTGTTGAACAATCATTTCAGGTGGTAACTGTTCAACACAATTTTTGCTGCATGCACAGCATGGCTGATTTGCCTTGATTTGGCTTTGCCGCCTGTCTGACTGAGCCTGACATCGTCAGTCGAACCATTGCCAAACGCAGAAGGCACATGCTTTTGTTC
>DSBL01000129.1 GCA_011049455.1 Desulfonatronum sp.
AAAGTATTCTTTGCCAAGTCAATGCCGATTACGCTAACTGTACTCATGGGATGGCCTCCTTCAAGGGTTTTGGTGTCCTTGACGCATACCCCTTTTAAAGGGGCGGGGCCATCCCATCACTGCTAGGGCTGGTTTGCCTTGATTTGGCTTCGTCGCAACTCCTTCGCCGGCCTCGTAACGTCGAACCATTGCCAGCCATGCTGTGCATGCAGCAAGAATTGTGCTGAACAATTCCAAGTTTTTTGACCCCAGTTGACTACACAACTGGTCAACGGGGCAGGCATTCCAGCATCTCACTTCTCTGCCTCGTCCTCTGCCCCTTTGTGCCTCTGTCCCTTTGTCCCTTTGTGCCTCTGTGCCTTTGTGCCTCTGTCCCTTTGTCCCTCTGTGCCTCTGTGCCTTTGTGCCTTTGTGCCTCTGTCCCTTTGTGCCTCTGTCCCTTTGTCCCTCTGTGCCTCTGTGCCTTTGTGCCTTTGTGCCTTTTCTCCCGATATTGACACTTTTCTTGATATCCCCCACAAAATACATGCCTCATGGAGGTGACATCCCCCAACACATAAACCCTGCGAGCGTGCCCATGCATCTTTTCCAGTTGCTGCCCCGGTTTTTTTGGCCCCGTTTCTTCCGCCTGACATGCCTTATCCTGTGGTGTTCCTGCTGTTTTTCCCTTCCCGTTCACGCCCAGCCCTCGGGCCATGACCTGGCCCAATGGGTCCATGACCGCTACGTGGGCGACGACGCAGTCTCCCGCCAGGTCATGGAACTGATCCCGGCCAGGGGCCAGAAAAGGGTCAGGGAATTGACCATCATCGGCGCGGACCGCGATGGCGTGCGCCGGACCCTGATCCGCTTCACCGCGCCGGCGGACATCAACGGCACGGGTTTTTTGTCCATTGAGAACGACCAGGGCAACACGGAACAGTTCCTGTATTTGCCCGCCCTGAACCGCACCCGGCGCATCGTGGCCGGACAAAAGGGCCGCAGCTTCGTGAACACGGACTTCACTTACGAGGATATGGAACGCCGGCCCGTGGAGGATTCCGAGCACGCTGTCGTCGGCCAGGAAAACATGGGCGGAGTGGACTGCTGGATCCTGGAAAGCCGCCCCAAACCCGGCACGGACTCCCAGTATTCCATGGTCCGCGCGTGGGTGGCCCAGGATATGCATCTGGCCCTGCGGGTGGATTTCTTTGCCGGGGGCAAAGAGCCGGTCAAGCGGTACACCGTGCTGCAGCTGGAAAACATCCAGGACATCTGGACCGAGACCAAAGTGGCCATGGAAGACCTGCAATCCGGCCACCAGACCATGCTGCAGACCACGGAGATCCAATACAACACCGGGGTCCAGGACAGCGCCTTCACCCAGCAGGCCTTGGAGACGTGGTAGCTTGCGCGATGTACCGGCGTGGAGTGAGGCGCGGGGGAATGCTGGCACAGGAAGCACATCTCTCACGCCCGCTTCGCTTGAGGCACAGAGGCACAGAGAGAGAATAACAATGCCCATCCCCCCGAGCCGGGGTCTGGGCATGGGATGCTCCCCGCTGGGGGCGAGAATCTTTTGCAGTGCTCCAGCTCGGAGCAGTGCAAAAATCTCTTCTCCGCGTCTCCGCGTCTCAAGCGAGTCTTCGAGCGGGCGAGAGATAATTCGGAGTCTTTTCCCCGGCAACGGTCCGCCGGGAAAATGTCCCCATTGTCCAGCGCAGCGGGCGGTTCATCATGGTCAACGAAATGCAGCGCAACAGCCGAACCAAGCCGAACACTTTGCCCGGAGCCGGAGCGTCACGTTCCCGGCGCATGCCCGGACTGCCGTTCCTGGCCGCCTGGGCGGTTTTGGCCCTGCTGCTTTCCAGCCCCATTCCCGCACATCCGGCAGGGCCGGCCCTGGTTTCCGCCCTGGAACTGAACGCGCCGGGCGAACCGCAGATTCTGGCCGTGTCCCTGTCCCGGCAGCCGGACGCAGTCCACTCTTTTACCCTTGGGAGCCCGGCCCGGCTGGTCCTGGACATCTCCCCGGCCCGGCTGCCCGGGGCCAGGCGCGATCTGCCCGTGGAACACCCATTGATCTTCGGCATTCGCGCGGCCCAGTTCAGCAAACAGACCGTGCGCGTGGTCCTGGATCTGAAGCGGGAAACGGCCCATCTGATCGCGGCCCGGCCGGTTGCGGGCGCACAGACCCAGCACCAGATCCTGGTCAGCCTGTTCGCACCCGCGACAGGAACCTTGCCGCCCGGGCAACCCGCTCCCTTGGTCCAGCCTTCACAGACCACGGCCCGTCAAAACCACAGCCCCTCCCCGGCCCCGGAGGTCCCTCTCGCAGCTGCACCAGAGCAATCCCCGGCCAAAAGAATCATCCTGTTCGGCGATCCCCAGGCCGGTGATGACACGCCAAAGCAGGACGCGGGCTCACCCCTGGGCCGCATGGAGGCCTCGGGCTTCATCATGGCCAAGGCGGCCCAGGAGCTGAAAGAATCCAGCGGCAACGGCCAGCCGCGCATGTTCCGCAACACCATCCGGGTGGAGGGCAAGTGGACCCCGCCTGCATCCGTAGCAGACCCGGACGCCCTGCGCGGCGCGTCCAACACGTTTTTGCTGGCCTCGGTCCAGTCCGACTATCTCTGGTTCGGCCCCGGTCCCTCAACGGACGATTACGACCTGGACCTGTACGAGGGCTATCTGTTCCGGGGCACGCCCTGCTGGGACCTGCGCCTGGGCAAACAGGCCGTGCGCTGGGGCAAGGCCGACCAGATCAGCCCGGTGGACAATGTCAATCCCCAGGATCTGCGAGAATTCCTCATCCCGGACCTGGAGGACCGCAAGATCCCCAACTGGATGGCCAGGGTCCGTCTCTTCCCCGGGGACTTCACCCTGGAGGGCGTGTTCGTGCCCTTTTTCGAGCCGGACAGATTCGACTTCGCTGGGACCAAATGGGCCCTGCTGGGGACCCGGCCCACGGGCCTGGACATCCGGGAAACCAGGCCAAGCAAAAACCTCGGCCATGCGGACTGGGGCCTGCGCACCGCCACGACCGTGGCCGGATGGGATCTGGCCGCAAGCTATCTCTATGCCTGGGAAAAGAGCCCCCGCCTGCGCCTGGACCCCGCCGGCCCCTTGGGCCCGGCCCTGCTGGCCGACTACCACCGGCAGCACATTGTGGGCCTGGAATTCGAGACTACCCTAAACAAGTTCGGCCTGCGCGGGGAAGGGGCCTATTTTGACAAACAGTCCCTGCATACCCAGACCCTGGATTCTCTGGCCAAGCCTGTGGCCCATTACGTGATCGGCGTGGACTATCTGGGCCAGCAGGACTGGTACGCCAACATCCAGTTCTCGCACCAGCACGTGTTCGCCTACGAGCCGGGCATTCTCTTGCACAGGCGCGACGACTATTTCCTCAACGGCGAGATCAACCGGGAATTCTGGCGGGGCAACTTCATGCTCAAGCTGGGCTGGGCCGTGGACCTCCAGGACGGCGGCTCCTTCCTGACCCCGGAAGCCATCCTGACCTATTTCAGAAACCTGGAACTGTCCCTGGGCGTCAATGTCTTTTCCGGCCCCGAGGACCCCCTGTTCGGCCGATACCGGGACAACGACCAGGTCTTCCTGAAGGCCAAGTACTTTTTCTAGGCCCTGCAGGCGGATGATCTCTCGCCCGTTCGCTGCGCTCACTTGAGACGCCGAGACGCAGAGCAGAGAGAAATTTTACCGCCCACTCCCTTTGGTCGTTCAAGACTCGAAGGATTGCCGTCCCTGACGGGACAAAAAACAATGCCGGTAGCGCAGCAGCCTGCCCTGCACGTATACTTTATTCCGGGATAGGAGCACGAGGACAAGAGAACCAACGCCGGCTGGGGCAGTTATTTCAGGATAGGTGCATGGAGGCGGTTGGCATTTTTTATAAAACCGTTCAGCTCTCCGTGGATTGACAGCCTCAATCATGAAAAGTAGGAAATTCAATATGACCACAATACAGGAAATTCGCTCCAAGGCCATGGCATTGCCGGCAACCGAACGGGCCAGCCTTGCGCACGACCTCATTCTCAGTTTGGACGATGCCGCTGTTTTTGAACTCAGTCCCGAACAGGAGACGGAAATTCAACGCCGCCTTGAAATGGTGCGCCGAGAAACCGCACAAGGCCGTTCCGCAGCTGGCGTCTTTGCCGACATCAAGGCCAAGTATGCATGACCGAAGTCACCATCCTGCACGAGGCGGAAATGGAGCTCTGGGAGGCCGTGGCCTTTTACGAACACAAGGCTGCCGGTCTTGGTTTCTCTTTTCTGGCTGAAATTGAACGATCCATTCAAATCATTCGCGAATCCCCGGGGCAATGGCCGCTTCGTGAAGACGGAACACGCCGTTACCTTACGCATCGCTTTCCATTTCTCATCATTTATACATGCCAGAATGACCATGTCTGGGTAATTGCTTTCGCACACTGCAGGCGAAAGCCCGGATACTGGTCAGACAGAGATTGATCCAACACTGGCTATGTCCGCAGCCCAAACAAGAACCAATTTACCATAAAATTACAAAAAAACAGCGGACGTTGACTCGCCTTCTCATGGAAGGCGCAGAGACGCAGAGCAGAGAGAAATTTTACCGCCCACTCCCTTTGGTCGTTCGACGCTGGGGACATTTCCCCGGCGGACCGTTTTGCCGGGGAAAAGATTCCGTGCCCTTCGGGCAAAAAATCCAGCGCCAGCAGGAGACAGTTTTTTGCCGCAACCGTCCGCGGCCGAAAAGATTTCCCGTCCCGTCTTTTGTCCCAGGTGTCGAGCGAAGCGGGCGGTTAAAAAAAGAATCTCTTGCTGCCCACTTCCTGCGGTCGTTCAAGACTCGAAGGATTGCCGTCCCTGACGGGACAAAAAACAATGCCGGTAGCGCAGCAGCCTGCCCTGCACATTTCCTTTATTCCGGGATAGGAGCACGAGGACAAGAGAACCACCGCCGGCTGGCGGATGTTTCGAGGCCCCAACGGCACTCGATGTCCTGAGAACCCACCGGTGGCTCTTGCGTGAGTCACTATCTATTCGCTTGCATTAAAAAAAGCATCCATCGACATTTCCAGATCATGGCGGATGATTTTCGTCATGAGGCCTTTCGGAACGTCCCTCCCCCCGTGATCCGGTATTGTCGTTTTTCTTCCATCGATATGCATAAGTCTTATATGCGACCCCTTTTGTCTGACCCTTACGAAACCTAGCCGCTCAATCCGCGCGATGAATTCGCGGAATGTCAGGGTAGGTTGTAATGTCACAATGATAGCTCCAGATCACGGAGGCCGATGAATTTCGTAGATGCTTCGGAAATGTCCGCCATTTCATCCCTGCATGCCTGGATTGCCTCCCTGATGTTTTCCATAGCTTCCTCCAGGGTGTATCCATAGCTATGACAACCTTGGAACATGGGACAACTCACGATATAAACGCCATCCTTGTCTTGTTCAATTAACACCGGGAAATGTGTGCTTCGTGGCATGAAGTATTTCTCCTTAGTTATTAGTTGCCAAGCCCAAAACCCCACCTATCTTATACATGATGTCACTGCAAAAAGTCCAAAAACATCTCCCCGGGACTGAATGATAAATATAACACTCTGTTTTTAATCAACTTTCAACCATCAACTTTCAACGGAAAAGCGCGGTTTTCCGTTGGCCTCTCGACGATCGTAAGATCGTCGGGGTGACGTCCTGTCACCCGCATACGCAAAATCTTACGACGTTGCGTATAATTGTGTGGGATATTTCCCGGCAGCCTGCCCTGCACGTATCCATTATTGCAGGATAGGTGCACGGGGACAAGAGAACCACAGCCGGCTGGAGCAGTTATTTCAGGATAGGTGCATGGAGGCGGTTGAAAACAAGAAATGGGTCAGTTTATCTGAGCGGATGAGGGTCAATTTGTGTGAGGATTGAGGTTGGCAATCAATAGACCTCGTCATGCTTTCCAACGTCGACCAGCACAATCAGCTGGTCACCTGTTTGCGGCTCTTTTTCAAATGCAAAGACGATACGGCAATCGTGTTCCACCGTGCATGCCCAGAGTCCATCCAACCTGCCGTGCAACTTGTGGGATCTCAGTCTGGAGTCGAACGGTTCTTCGCAGAGAACTTCAAGCATATCAAAGATTTTTTGCTCAAGATGCGGGTTGCTTTTCACGGCCTTCTTAAAGCCGCGCTGGAAGCTTTGCGACCAGGCGAGTTTATACATCGCTGCTTCGCAGTTCTCTTTTTAGATCATCCAAAGTACCAAAACTCGCTTTTCCTTCCCTGACGGCCTTGCGTGTTTCCCGGGCATTGGCCGCGATCTGTTCTCTTCTGTTCTCAGCCAAGCGTCTTCTCAGGATATCCAGAAGATCTTCCCTGTCATCCAATGGAAGGGATTCAACGGCAAAAATGGCTTTTTGAAACTGTGAGGTTGCGTGTCCTTCCATTGCTTTTCTCCATGATTTTTCAAACTTGTTTTACATTTTGTACAAAAGGTGGTTGGCCGGGAAGTCGGCGGCGACCTCCTTGTGAATCATGGTTTCCCGGAACAAGGTGTCGTGGATGTTGTTGATCTTGTTCATGGGAA
>DSBL01000122.1 GCA_011049455.1 Desulfonatronum sp.
AAGTGCAAGGAGCAAGAAAAGTTCAAGGTCGAAGCGTATATATTCATACGTGAGAGTTTGAACTTTTGCAGCGACGCAGCAATTGGGAGTTTTTCAACGGGCCATCAAGAAAACTCCTCCTCTCTTCGGTCTTAAATGCTTTTCGGATTTGGAGGACGCGAGACGTGAGACTTAGCTGTGATGGGATGGCCTCCTTCAAGGGTTTGGGTGACCTTGAGGTGTTCCCCTTTCAGAGGGGCGGGGCCATCCCATCACTGATAAGGTAATGGTCGGGTGAAGGGTTCATCCGGTTGAAGCGTATTGGCCAGGAAAGTGGTCAAAAGCAGGGCAAACCAGCCTTCAATATTTCAAGTGATTACGTGAGAACAGATGTGCCCTGCGCCGCAACAAGAGCCGTCCCGGCTGTGCTGTTTCAGGACACCGGCAGGGAGACGAACCGGAGATGCCGCTTGAGGAGCATGGTCCCTCCGCCTTGGGAGACGGTCATCTTGACCTTTTCCTTGTCCATGACATGGGCCCCGGAAAGCTGGGTGATCCTTGTTCCGGCAAAGGCCTGAGGGAAAAGAGGGGTGGACGGTCCGAGCATCACCGCGCTTCTGGTTTTTCGCAGCGCCGACAGCAGATCGTCCACGGTGTTGTTGATGATGCTGGTGGAGGTGATGATGGCCACATCGCATTGCGCCAAGACCTCATGGCCCTTCTCGGAGTCGATGACGCCCGGCTTGTCCGCATCGCGCTCCACAATATCCAGCCTGCATCCCGTGGCCTTGATCCGGGAAATGAGCGGTCCGAAAAAGCCGACCATGACCACATGATCATCCTCCCTGATATCCAGCAGGGCCATGGAATCCTCGTCAAGGTACCGGGAATCGAACCGTTGATTCAGGGCGTTGCAGACCGCCAGGCCGATGGCCCGCTCCAGCGGATGGTCGCTCTGAAGCCCTTCCAGCAGTTCTTTGGCGGCCAGCCCCGACAGGCTCCCGGCGCGTTTGAGGTGGGTACAGGATCCGGAATGGCCCCGGACCGGGGTGCAGGCCAGCCCGGCGCTGCCGTCGTCGAGTTCCACGCAGGTATATCCGAGACCGATGCGCACGTCCTGCACGCGAAGATCGTCGCCCAACGGATGTGCTATGCTGATCAGTCGTTCTGTCAGGTTCATCTTTCCTCCTTGCTGTGTCCATTCAGGTAAGGGGCCCCGCGCCCGCACTCGAACCTCCCCTGAATACCGGATTAACCGCACTTTTTTTTGCGCCATGCCGTCAAAGCGACCGCATTCCAACGGCCTTTTGCCGCGGAAGTGAGGGGATTCTTCCGGACAAATACCCGCCCTGAGCCGCGACGCTGGATCGATACTGGCACTCTTTGACATGCAGGCGAAAGGTTTCCAGAAGCCCCCCTCAACTTGATCATTTTAATCCGCAAGACAGCCAAAAACAATCACATCGTCTCGTTGGGCCGTGTTTGGACTTGGAAATACATGAGAGGATCTGATCCAGGTCTTGGGTCTGGCATTCCAAATCAGTCCCTTGGGAAAGTCTCCTTGGGCCATCGCCGTGTTGTTGAAAGCATGCGCAACCTCAAATCCCCGCATCCGCAACCTGGCCGCGGCTCTATTAAGACAAGGCGGCGAACAGGCCGCAACGGCCAAGCTGGCGAGACTTTTCAAATCAACAAACCTGGAAATTGTGCACAAGGCCGCCTGGGCCGTCGCGGCGCTGGGAATCCTCAAAAAGCAGACCCTGCTGAATCTCCTGCGTGAAGATGATGAAATCATGCGCTACTTCGCGGTCTGCGCCAGGGGATACCTCAACCTGCAGGACGCGCACGACCATATGCTGTGCGTAGCCGGTCAAGAACAAAAAGCGGTCAAGCAAACCACTGTCCAGAGCCTGAAAAACATCAAACAAAAAAGCGCTTCGCAAAATACGCCATAACCGGATGCCGCGCGTTCACCCCGCAGCCAGCGCACTTGGCCAACCGCATGGACACGGCAAAAATGGCAAAACATCGCAACGTTATGAAATCATAGATTTTACGGCTCATAATTCACTGCGCAAGCCAGCCAGATATTGTATGCTAATTATAACATAGTCGATGATTTGTTGACACGTATCCCTTCATATGCCATTAAAGACATCATAAAGAATTACGTTTGGCAAGGCTGGTTTCACTCACTTGAACAAGGAGGACGATATGAGGGTATCGCGTCGAGGTTTCATGAAACTGACCGGGGCGAGCGCGGCATGCATCTCCCTGGCCCAGCTGGGGTTCAATCTCAGCCCCGTGCAGGCCTATGCCGCGGATCTGAAAATCGCCGGAGCACGGGAAGTCATCTCCATCTGCCCGTTCTGCTCCTGCGGTTGCAACTTGATCATGCACACCAAGCAAGGCAAGCTGATCAACGTGGAAGGAGATCCGGACTATCCCATCAGTGAAGGATCCCTTTGCGCCAAGGGCGCGGCCATGCTGTCCATGCATAACAGCGATCATCGCGTGTACAAGCCCTTGTACCGGGCACCGGGGGCACTGGATTGGGAGGAAAAGGACTGGGATTTCGTTCTGGACCGCATCGCCCGACGGGTCAAGGACACCCGGGACAAGGATTTCATCCGTCAAAACGCCAAGGGTCAGACCGTGAACAGGGTCGAGACCATTTTCCAGCTGGGCACCTCCCAGATGGACAACGAGGAATGCGCCCTTTCGCACCAGATGCTCAGAAGCCTGGGGGTCGTCTATTTGGACCACCAGGCCCGGGTCTGACACAGCGCTACTGTACCGGCTCTGGCAGAGTCGTTCGGATGCGGCGCAATGACGAATCACTGGGTGGACATCAAAAACGCTGATGCAATCCTGATCATGGGCTCCAATGCGGCGGAGCACCATCCCATCTCCTTCAAATGGGTGCTCAGGGCCCAGGATAACGGGGCCACGGTAATCCATGTGGATCCGAAATTTTCACGTACATCGGCTCGCAGCGATTTTCATGTGCCGCTGCGTTCGGGTACGGACATTCCCTTCCTGGGCGGCATGGTCAAATACATCCTGGACAACAAGCTCTACCAGGAAGACTATGTGTTCAACTATACCAACGCCGGCTTTATCGTGGGCGAGGGTTTCGAATTCAAGAACGGCATGTTCTCGGGCTACGATCCGGAAACAAAAAAATACGATCAGAAAAAATGGGCCTTTGCCAAGGACGACAAGGGCGTGCCCATGCGCGACAAGACCTTGCAGAACCCCCGTTCGGTCTTCCAGCTCATGAAAAAACATTATGACCGCTACACCCTGGACAATGTCTCCAAGATCACCGGGGTGTCCAAGGACGATCTGCTCAAGGTGTACAAGGCCTTCTCCGCCACGGGCAAGCCGGACAAGTCCGGGACCGTCATGTACGCCCTGGGCTGGACCCAGCACACCGTGGGCGTGCAGAACATCCGCCTGTCCACCATTGTCCAGCTGCTTCTGGGCAACATCGGCGTAGCCGGCGGCGGAATCAACGCCCTGCGCGGCGAGCCCAACGTGCAGGGATCGACCGACCACGCCATTCTCTGGCACATCATCCCGGGCTACAACGCCGTGCCCAACACCAACTGGCAAACCCTGGACGACTACATGGCCGCGAATACGCCCAAGTCCAACGACCCCAAGAGCGCCAACTGGTGGCAACACCGACCTAAATATGTGGTCAGTCTGCTCAAGGGCTGGTTCGGCGAAGCCGCGACCAAGGACAACGGATTCGGCTATGGCTGGCTGCCCAAGGTCGACCCGGGCAAGGACTACGCCTCTGCAGTTCTTTTTGACGAAATGTACGCGGGCAAGGTCCGAGGAGGCTTCGTCTACGGCCACAATCCGGCCCAGACCATGCCCAACACGCACAAAATCCGCAAGGCCGACAAGGTGACGGAGCTGTCCATCTAACCGGCATAGACCAGGCGGACGCTCTGTCCGCCTGGGTCGAAGAGGAGAAAAAATATGGCTAAAGCATTTTTTGTTGATACCTCGCGTTGCACGGCGTGCCGCGGCTGCCAGATCGCCTGCAAGGAATGGAAGGGGCACGGGGTCGTGCCGACCAAACAGCGCGGCACGCACCAGAATCCGCCTGATTTAACCTCCACGAACTACAAACTGGTTCGTTTCAGCGAACACAAGATCGACGGTCAAATCCAATGGCTTTTCTTTCCGGAGCAGTGTCGGCACTGTGTGTATCCCCCATGCAAAATGGTCGGGGACAACTACGACGACACGGCGATCCTTCACGACGAGGTCACAGGCGCCGTACTCTTCACGGAGAAAACCAAGGGCTTGCCCTTTCAGGAAATCCGTGAAGCCTGCCCTTACAACATCCCCAGATTGGACAATGCCACCGGGCAGATCACCAAGTGCGACATGTGCATTGACCGCGTGCAAGCGGGCATGCTGCCGGCCTGCGTGAAGGTCTGCCCCACGGGCGCGATGAACTTCGGCGAACTTGAAGAAATGCAGGCATTGGCCCAACAAAGGCTGGCGATTGTCAAACAGAAACATCCCAACGCCCAATTGCTGGATGCGGACGACCTGCGGGTCATCTATCTGGTCACCCAGGACCGCACCAGGTATTTCGAGTTCGCGCAAAGGCAGGAGCTGCCATCGTTCACCCGGAAAAGCCTGCTGGCCAAACTGGCGTCCCCTGTGCAGCATCTGGCTGGATAAAGTTACCGCCTCTTTGCACCTCTAACCCAAGGGGAGGCTGGTCCTGTGGGCCGCCTCCCCTTGTTCCGTAAACACCAAACCATAAGGAACGGTTCGAATGACCTTGTCAGTTGAAGCAATCTCCGTGACAAAGACCGACAATCCCGACGGGGCGCTCGAGGCACTGAAAAAAAAGGCTCCCTTTGCCGAAGAGATCGTCACGACATTCGGCCGTCTGGCCTTTAAACGAGCCGAATGCAAGGCCGCTTTGGACCAGCAAGAACCCCTCGACATATCCTGCGATCCGGAACAGTTTGCCCAGGGCAGGCCATTGCTTCCCAGCCTGTTCATAAGCGGGTCGCGAGGATCGATTCAGCAGTCCGCAGCCTGCATGTTGCTTGAGATGGAGCGCCTTTTCCCCTCCATCGCCCCGGTTTTGGCCTCGTTGCGCACAACTTTCCAGGATGCTCCCCAGTCTCTGGAAAGACTGTTGGATGCATTGATCGCCAGGGATGACGACAGCCTGGCATCCCTGGCATCTGAGCTGGATTCGCCCCTGGAGGTCCTGGTCTTTGCGGGCAGGGAAATTGTCAAACCCTGTCTGGAACGCCGGGTGCAAACCCTTGCCCCCCTGATCGCCGAAATGCCCTGGTCCAAGGGATACTGCCCCATCTGCGGCTCCCAGCCTGACCTGGCCTTTTTGCGACCCAAGGAGGCGGAATCATCGGAGTATCTGATATCCAAAAGCGGCCAGTTCTGGCTGCATTGCTCACTATGCACGCATCGCTGGCGGTTCGTGCGTGCAAAATGTACGTATTGCGAAACGACGGACCACAAAAAACTTGAATATTTTTCATCTTCAAACCATGAGGATGAACGCATCTATGCCTGCAACCTCTGCAAGCATTATATTCCATGCGTGGACTTGACCAACAGGAAATCTGCCACTGATCTGGGAATGGAAGCCTTGGTCCTGATACATCTTGATGTCCTGGCCCAGAAAAAAGGCTTCAAACCCCTGGCCCGGCTTCCATGGAATCAATTTTCCGACACGCAGCAGTCCGCCTGAGAATTGACCTGCACTTGCTGAATTTGATCCACATCACCATGGGTACAAGCCGCGGCGAAAAGGCTGCTCTTTCCTGCAGCAAGAGTTGAAGGGGGCCGATGGATGAAGAGACACCTTCCAGTGGTGCGCCTGCACCTGTGGCTGGAAGACGACAGAGGCATGATCTTCGGCATCGGCAAGGCCCAACTTCTCGCCGGAATCGAACGCCACGGATCGCTGAACAAAGCGGCCCAGGAAATGGGCATGTCCTACCGGGCCGCCTGGGGCAAGATCAAACAGGCGGAGCATGCCTTAGGACTGCAGCTTGTGGAAAAATCGGGTAATTGCCGGGACGGCTGCCATTTGACAGATGCCGGCAGGATGTACAAAGAACTGTTCATCCGTTGGTTCACCGCGGTCGAAAAGGCCGCGTTGAGCAAGGCAGAGGAACTGTTCCCCTGGCCATTGCGCGGTTACCAAGAGCCTGCGGTTCCAGGCGCAACCGGGAATACAGGGTTGGAGGCCTAGCAGAATGTTGATAAACTCCGATTCCACAGGCTGTTCAAAAAACCTGCTGGCAAGGCGTAAAAAAAAAGTTTAAGGCCGAAGCGTAGTTAGTCATACGTGAGGGTTTGTACTTTTTGCAGCAACGCAGCCAGCAGGGATTTTTCAACAGCCTGCCCGCAGCAGCACCGCAGGAAGCATCGCAAGGTCAAGCAGGCGTCCGTCAGCGAAATCAAGATCGTTAAAAAGCCGCGGACATCGGGCCTGTTGAAAACAAACACATTATCTCAGGCTGT
>DSBL01000083.1 GCA_011049455.1 Desulfonatronum sp.
CGACATCATTCAGGCGCTGGATAATCCCTCGTATCGCGCCCGGCGCATCGGACTCCCGCTGCTGGCCGGTTTTTTGGGTTTGGGCGATCCGGGCAGAACCCTGCACATCTATTCGATGTTGAACGCTGCCTTCTGGGTGCTGCTGTTGTTCGCAACAATACGCCTTGTCGGGCTTGAACGACCCAGAGACTTTCTGCTCCTGGCGGCGCTTGTCTGGACTACGGGAAGTCTGGCCTCAATGGCCAGGGCCTTGACGGACCTACCCGCTGCCGTACTCGGATTCCTGGCCCTGCTGCTGCATAACCAGGGATATGTCCCGGCGATCCTTTTGGGCATGACGGCGCTCATCAAGGACGTTTCCATGCTCGGTTTCGCGGCAATGCCCTGGACCGGGAATGATCGGGACAAAAAATTCTCCAGGCTCGTCATTTCCGCGCTCATAATGCTGCTGCCGATCATCTTGTGGGCGGTGTACGTCCATTTGCGCGTGTCCGCGGGAAGCCCAACCGGTTCGAAAAATTTTTCCTGCCCCCTGGTCGCATTCACCCAGAAAGTCAGCCAGGCGGCTCATTCCTTGAAGACTGATTTCTCCGGCAAACCTTTTCTGCATCAATTGTTCTTGATCTTCGAGTTTCTTTGCCCGCTTTCGCTTTGCGCGCAATCCGCCTATTTCTGCGTCAAAATGAAAATTTCGTCCGAAATCTGGAGGTTCGGCATCGGCTTTGTCGTGCTGTTCTCCGTGCTCGGCGCCAGCGTTTGGCAAGAACAGTTCGCGTACAGCCGCGTTCTACTTCCGCTCTCCTTTGCGTTCAACTTACTGCTCCATCGGTACGAGCACGGCAAAACATTCGCCTGCTGGTATTTCCTGGGCAATGTCGGAATGTTTTGGCTGGCCGTGGAGACTCTCTGGCAGATCATTCATTAGTCGGGGCTGGAAAAGGCATTGCCGTTCGATACAGGACGCCATGCACGGCTGACGGCTTTTAGTGTCTTAAAAACAAGCAAAACGTAAAATGACCTGGCTGTGACGGGACGGCCCTCCCCTGGTGATCATCTGGGCGTCCAGGCAAAACGCCGATTGCCGAATCCCCTTGACATCCACACGAAAAAAGCCCACATGCCACGCCGCCACAGGGCCTTCTCCCAAAAAAGCCACGGCAGGCCGCTTGATGATTCATGACGCCCCCTTACTTCTTCCCACTGCGCTGGGCATGTTGCCTAAGGCCGGGGAACACGGTCCGCTGGGTGATCCGCCGAGCATAATTTTCATCGATCTCGCCGCCCCGTAATCTCTTCGCAACATCTATACCTCTCCATCCTGTTCCGGTATTGCGTCGCACCCATTGCCGCAACGCGCTCGATTCCTTCTCTGGCTTTGCACGCCATGACTTCTCAAGGTCAAAAGCACAATATATGACACTGAAAACAAATCACAATAAGTCGCTGACCAAAACAAACCTGGCAATTTTGCTGGGCGTCCTGAGCATTCACTTCTGCATCTGGTGGCTGTTCAATCGTCCGCTTGCACCGGAACGGGATTGGTCCGGAGTCATCAGCGGGGTATCCTTCAGCCCTTACCAGGTCGGTCAGGACCCGCTCAAGGGACAACACCCCGGCAAAGATGACCTGCTGGGCGATCTGCAGTTGCTTCACGGTGTTGTTCAAGAGGTACGATCCTACGGATCCACGAACGGATTGGAACTCATCCCGGGGCTGGCCTCCAAGTTCGGCTTTCATGTCACGGCTGGTGCGTGGTTGGGGAAAAACCTGGAAACAAATACCCAGGAGATACGTAATCTGGTTGTTAATGCCAATGCTCACCGCAACGTCAAGCAAGTGATCGTGGGCAACGAAAGTCTGCTGCGTGGAGACTTGGATGAAGAGCAGTTGCGTAAATACCTTCGCGAGGTTCGCGGAAAAACCTCAAAGCCCGTGAGCACGGCCGAACCGTGGCATGTCTGGATGGACCATCCAGGTCTCGCCGAGGATGTGGACTTCATTGCCATCCACGTTCTCCCCTACTGGGAAAAAATTCCTGTAGACAAAGCAGTACAATGGGCACTGGACCGGTATGTTGAGGTAGCCGGGGCTTTTCCCGGCAAACGGGTTCTCATGGCCGAAGTCGGATGGCCAAGTCACGGCGAACGCCAGGCCGCGGCCAAGCCGGGCCGTGACAAGCAGGCCATGTTTTTGCGTCAATTCCTGCCGTTGGCGCAGGAACAAGGAATTGAATATTTTATCATGGAGGCTTTTGATCAACCCTGGAAACGCCCCATGGAAGGAGTTGTTGGGGGACATTGGGGGATTTTCGACCAGCATCGTCAACCAAAGTTTTCCTGGACCGGCCCCATCCAGGCCTCCGCCACATGGAGTCTGGAATATGGTGTTTCCGCAATGCTTGGCCTGTTTCTGCTGTGCATCTTCTACCTCCCCCGTCGAAGCGGGGCTCCCTGGCAAAGCGTTCTTTTGTTCGGACTCCTTTTGCAATCAGCAGTGGGCATGCTCGTCTGGTATTTGTCCGCCCCTGTGGACGAGACGTTCGGCGCCCTGGATCTGGCGGTCTGGCTGGGCCTCTTGCCCTTCAATATATCCCTGCTGACAGTCATCCTGATCAACGGCTTTGAAATGGAGGAGCTGTTGACCCCGCACAGGCTGCAACGAACCCTGCCCGCGGTCGATGGATGCATGCCGGCCTGGTGCCCCAAGGTCTCTTTGCATGTGGCCATCTGCAACGAACCCGCGGAGATGGTCATTCAAACATTGCGGAGCCTGGAAGCATTGGAATATCCCGACCTCGAGATCATCGTGGTCGACAACAACACGAACCACCCGGATTTGTGGCGTCCGGTGCGAGAATTCTGCCGCCTACGAGGCAGCCGCTTTCATTTCTTCCATTTGCGCAAATCAAAGGGATTCAAGGCCGGAGCGCTGAACTTCGCCTTGGCCAAGACCCATCCAGAGGTCAAGGTGGTCGGCGTCGTGGACAGCGACTACATTGTCCGTCCAGACTGGCTGAAAAACCTGGTCCCGTGTTTTGCCCAGGATGAAAACCTGGTCCTTGTTCAAGCCCCCCAGGATCACCGGCAATGGGGAAAAAACCTCTTCAAGGAAATGTGCAACTGGGAGTACGCGGGTTTTTTCAAAATCGGCATGGTCCACCGCAATGAATACAATGCCATCATCCAGCACGGAACCATGACCCTGGTCCGCCGGGAAGCCTTGCAAAGCGTTGGAGGCTGGTCTTCCTGGTGCATTTGTGAAGACGCGGAGCTGGGCCTGCGACTCCTGGAACGCGGACACGCATCTTTATACACCCCGGAGAGCTATGGGTGGGGCTTGACACCGGACACTTTCGCCAGCTTCTGCAGCCAAAGGTTCCGTTGGGCGTACGGCGCCGTTCAGATTATCAAGAAGCATTGGCGGGCACTTTTGCCCTGGAACAAAGAAAGCCGCCTGACATTGGGCCAAAAGTACCATTTCATCGCGGGCTGGCTGCCCTGGTTCGCGGACGCCGTGCATCTTCTGTGCGTAAGCGCAAGCCTGATCTGGGCGGCAGGCATGCTCTTGATGCCGAACTGGATCGGAACGCCCATGCCTTTCTTTCTGCTGCCCATACTTGCTTCTTTTTCCTTCCGCCTCTTGCATTTTGCATGGCTCTATCTTGTCCGGGTACGCTGCGGATTAGTGCGCACCTTTGGTGCAGCCCTGGCCGGGACAGCCCTGATGCATACCATCGGCAAGGCCATGCTCGCCGGCATATTGTCCTCCGGCAAACCTTTTCTGCGGACTCCCAAGTTTGAAACACGGTGCGGATTGCTCAAAGGGCTGTATATGGCCAGACAAGAGATGTGCATGGCGGTTCTTCTCTGGACGGCCATACTGGGCCTTGCCCGGGCTTATGGTTTTGAGAATGGGGATATCACGCTATGGATGGGCATTCTTGCCGTGCAATCAATTCCATATGTAGCGGCGCTTGCACTCTCCCTGATGAATGCCTTGCCCAAGACGTCGCCACGACAGTTGTTCGAAAAGGTCCGGCACGGGTTGCCTGCAGGTCGGCATTACAGCCCGGGTACGCAGCTGATTGCCGGACTGCTTCCCAAGATGAAACGATCCCGGGTCGCGCCGGTCGCTTCTGTCCAGAGACAATAATGCTTTCGCCATGTTTTTGATGCGACAGAGCGTCAACCAGTTATGACCCGTCTTCCCCTGATCCTGCTCTCTCTGGCCCTGTATGCCGCAGGCACCTGGATCGCCAGGAACAGCTGCAGGCGATTGACCTGTTTATGTTTCAGTCTGTGCGGTTTCAGCCTGATTTTTATATCGGGTTTTTTTCTGATCTCGGATGCATTCACCACATCCGGCATTGATGAATCCATTGCTTATCATCTCAAGTATGGATTGGCCGGCGCGGGGATGAAAGAATACAGAGGGTCCTTGATCGCAACCGCGGCAACCGTATTTCTCGCCCTGGCGACCTTTTTCTTTTCCTTGCGGATCCTTGCCCTGCACCAAGAAAAACAGGCCCAAACCCGGGCATGGGCTGCCCGGCTCATGCTGGGCGCATCCCTTTTGGTGCACCCAGGCGTCCAGGACGTCTACTCATTGAATGCGGCATCCTTTGTCCAGCCAAACGTTTCAGCACGTTTCGCAAATCTCTACATGATGCCCACGGATATCCACGACGCGCCGACCCAGCCCAAAAATCTTGTCTATATTTATGCGGAAAGCTTGGAGCGAACATATTTTGATGAAAGACTTTTCCCGGATTTGATTGTCAAACTCAAGGAACTGGAACAAGGCGCCCGGTCCTTCACCGGTGTGGAGCAGGTCAGCGGAACGCACTGGACCATCGCGGGAATGGTGGCCAGCCAGTGCGGCATCCCTCTGGTCACTGCATCCGGCGGCAATTCCATGTCCGGCATTGACCATTTTCTGCCCGGTGCCACATGCCTTGGGGACGTACTGCGCTCCAGGGGATACGCATTAACGTTCATGGGAGGAGCTGATCTGGACTTTGCCGGAAAGGGCACCTTCTTGGCTTCCCATGGTTTTGCGGAAATACTCGGAAAAAATGAGCTGCAAGGTTTTCTAAGCGAACCGGACTATGTCAATGCCTGGGGATTGTATGATGATTTTTTATTGGATCACGTCTATCAACGCTTTGAGATTCTGGCCCGGGACGATGCTCCCTTCGCTCTGTTCACCTTAACCCTGGACACCCACCATCCCAAGGGCCATCTCTCCCGCCGATGCAGGGACATGCCCTACCGGGACGGCAGCAACGACATCCTCAACGCGGTCCACTGTTCGGACTTTTTGATCGCCGAATTCGTCCACAAGGTGCTCCAATCACCCCATGCCCGGAACACCCTGATCATTATCGCTTCGGATCATCTGGCCATGGGCAACACCGCCACAAGTCTCCTGGCACAAGGGGATCGTAAAAACCTTTTCATGGTGATTGATCCGTCTGGCGAAGAAACCGGATTCGTCGCCAAAAAAGGATCGACCCTGGACATTGCCGCCACGGTCCTCAATATTCTGGGACATGAATCCTCCGCTTTTGGATTGGGGCGGAGTCTTCTCAGCGACGAGCCGGCCCTGGTTGCTCAGGAAAACAATATCAGCCGGACTCTATCGGCATTGAGCAGAGAGATCTCCAATTTTTGGGAATATCCCACCATTCAAACGGGTGTGCTGATTGATGCCCGCAAGAGGCAGCTTCATATCGGAGAGAGGACACTGGGCCTGCCCACCTTGTTGCACTTTGGCCATGGAGGAAAAATCAAAAATGTATTCTTTGGCTACCAACTCTTTGATTATTCCGAAAAATTGGCCACGTATGTGGAAAAAATGCATTATGATGACGCCATCGCATGGATCGATTCCTGCCGCGATCTCCAATATCCGGAGATCGCCTCGGAGGAAGGCCAATTCTGCGTGTTTCTGGGAAAAATCGGGGATGAAAACCCATTTATTTCAACCATCAATGATGAGCTGTTCATTCCAATGGACCAGTTCACCAAGGCATTAGCCCGGGTTGCTACGCCCATGGTTAAGGGGAAACGAAGAAACAACTTGGACAGCCTTTTGCTTGCTCAATTATTGCATTTGCCGGCGAACTGACCGTCTCCTGCATGGTTGTAAGGCTTTGCGTCGGCGGGTCAACTGGGCGTCGCCCCGTCAATCGTGAGATCGTCGAGAAACTGCGGAAAACGCGTTTTTTTCGTTGGACGAAACGCCAAGAATGCAGGAAGATTTAGAGCTTATCCGTAAATAATGTGGACTTTATTTCGCATTTCTGGCATGTTGTCCTCCATGTTCAACCTTGATCATGGAGGACAACATGCCAAAGGTTCAGTCATGGGAGGTTTCCGATC
>DSBL01000044.1 GCA_011049455.1 Desulfonatronum sp.
AGCGTCTCATTATTCGAGAAAACTGAATTAAATCAGTTGTTTTTGTTTTCAGATTGCAAAGCCGAGGCTGCTTCGCCTTTTAAGCAACTGAGATTATTTGACTAATGTTCCGGACACTAGTGAAGATGAATATTGACTGTTTTTCCAGGAAAACAATGCACGCTCCATGCATTTCTCGATATTATCCGCAACGTCGCAAGACCTTGCGGATACGATTGACAGGACGTCACCCTGATGATCGTAAGATCGTCGAAAGGTCAACGGAAAACCGCGCTTTTCCGTTGGCCGAAACATCGAAAATGCAAGAGGAATGTTCCACGTCATGCATTGAACACCCCCATCATGAAAAAACCTTCCTCAGTCTAACTCTGCGAACGATCTTGGCAGGGTAACGATGAGATGGGTGCCTTCCTGTTCGGAAGTGGTAAAACGGATATCTCCTTGATGGGTCTTGGCGATGAGCATGGCGCTGTATGTGCCGATGCCAGTACCGTATTTTTTCCCGCTGGTCACGTAGCGCTCGAAAAAATTATGGCGGATGGACTCAGGGATGGCCCCAAAATTATGGATGTCCACTTCATGGACATGCTCCCGGGAGCGGATGGAAATTGTGATCCGGGAGCCTTCCGGAGCGGCTTCCACGGCATTTTGGATCAAATTGGCGAACAAAGACTCCAGAAGAAGCCGTTCTCCCTGAACATGTCGAGTATCTTCCCAGGACAAGGGCAATCCGTCCAATAAATGTATAAATTTCAATAATTTGCCATCTGCCGAGGGCAAAAACTCCTCGTGCAGGGAACGAAACATCTCGACCAGATCAAATTCCTCAGGATGCAAAATATAGCTGTTTTCTTCCATCTTTAACAGCGCCATGGAGTGATTGATCATGTGCAGCAGCTTGATGCTGCTGTGATAAATGGCGTCTACGAATTCACGCTGCCTGGGGGACAACTCTTCATTGAGCAGAAGCTTGGACAGCCCGCCGATGCCCATGAGCGGGGATTTTAAATCATGCCGGACCATTTGTTCCACGTCGGATTTCATGGACTCGAGCCTTTTCATTTCCGTGATGTCAGTCAGCATCCCGTTCCAAAGGATTTCCCCTTTTGAGCGTACATCCGCCAGCGCGCTGTTTTTGTACCATTTATGCGTTGCCCCGCTTTCCACGGAAAACTCGAATTCCACCAAACGTCCGGATGGAGCAGGCATCTGTAAAAATGTCTGGAACTGTTCCCTCACCTGGGCGTCCAATCTTAGAAAAAAAAGCTCCGGTTTGCGCATCACTTGCCGAGGACTGAGTTGGAACATGGTCCGCAGCCCATTGCTGATAAAAGTGAAGCGACCGTTGCCCAGCGATGAAAAGCTGTACTGATACACCAATCCCGGAATATTTGCCGTCACCTCCGCAAGGAGCTTTCTATTGGCCTTGAGCGCTTCTTCCGCCCGAATGCGATCCGAAATGTCCTGGATGGTCTCAATGGCGGCGATCACCTCCCCATCGGCGTCCCGGCACCGGGCGGCCAAGAAATAAACGTCCCGGACCTTGCCTTGAATCCTCAAGCGGTCCGAAGCCTCGTAAGCCTCTGGGATGAATCCGCTGGCCTTGATGTTCTTGTCTTTATAAAGCTCCTGAATGCGTTGCCTGTCCATCTCCAGAACAAGATTGGCCAAAACGGGCCGGATTTGACCGGGATAAAAAATTCGTGAATCCAAAGGCTTGGATAATACCTGGGTCTTTGAGACTCCGGTCAGATTTTCACACGCCTTGTTCCAAAGAATAACATGGTGGTTCTTGTCGATGACAAAAGTGGGGATGGGGTTGCCGTCCAGGATAAGGGCCAGTTGTCTTCGCCGCTGTTGGAGTTGGATCTTTTTCTTCTTGTGCCGGGTAATGTCCCGGACAGTGGTCAAAACCACATCCCGGGAATCCCTCTGAATCATTCTGACCAGAATCTCCACGGGGAAAAGACTTTTCTCTCCGGCCCTCTTGGCCACCCATTGAAAGCCGATGGTTTCCCCAATCAAAAGCTTGGAACGGATATCGGAAAGTTTTTCCAGGGGGTTGTGGGGACGAAAAAAATCTCGGGCAATATTGCGCCCAATGACCTGTTCCTTGCTCATCCGGAACAATTGCAAGGCTTTGACATTGACATCCAGAATGGTCCCATCCATGGAATGAATAAACACGCCGTCCTGCAGGCCGTCGAAAACAGCACTCAGATTTTTTTCAGAGGCGCGCAAGGCTTCCAGTTCCGCCAAAAGCTGCGCACTGTTTTTTTCTTTTTCATTCATTTTCGTTTTTCCCGTACAAATTCCGGGTTTACGGGCAGGGCAGCAGCGTGTTTAATTCATAAAAAACCGTTGATCCGGATGAAAAAGAGTGGAGCATCAGTCGAGCAGAGTCAACAAGTCGATGCACCAGGCTGGCCTGTTTCGCTTCGGCGAGCGACACCAAATCATAACTAAAAAGCGGTTCGTCGCCCAGCTTCAAGATAACGGACCCGAGTTTCTGGTATTTGTGGACGGGCGCGACCA
The DNA here is from genome assembly GCA_011049455.1 of Desulfonatronum sp. Lineage (GTDB taxonomy): Bacteria > Desulfobacterota > Desulfovibrionia > Desulfovibrionales > Desulfonatronaceae > Desulfonatronum. Next base: position 2,536 of record DSBL01000044.1, read on the forward strand.
GCGGGAAACCATCGGAAAAAGAGACATCTTGCTGCAGTAAGTCAAACATGCCTCGGGGCAACGTCAGGAAGAGATCCTGGGCAACACCGCAAGGAATTGCAAGATCACGAGCCTTCCAGACCCGAACCGTGCCCAAGGGCTTTTTATCGGCGGAAACCTTACGGGTTTCAAACCAGGTGAAACCGTATTCCAGAAGCGCCTCGCTGAGTCGGGTGCGGGCAGCGATGTTTTCCGCGCCCAGGACCACGGCGATCAAGCGCATCTCCCCGCGTTTGGCCGAGGAGGCCAGGCAGTATCCGGCGGACTTGGTATAGCCGGTCTTGATGCCGTCAACCGAGGCATTGCGGCGCAGCAACTGGTTGCGGTTGCGCTGCCGGATGTTGTTGTATTCAAAATAAACGGTGGAGTGCAGGGCATACAGGTCAGGGTGGTCGCGGACCAGGGCCTGGGAGAGGATGCCCAGATCCCTGGCTGTTGTGTGCATATCCTTATGCGGCATGCCGTTGCAGTTGGTAAAACGGGTGTTGGTCATGCCCAACGTCACGGCAGCGTCGTTCATCATTCGCACGAATTCGTGTTCGCTCCCGGCGATGTGCTCGGCCAGGGCCACGGCCGCGTCATTGCCGGACTGCACAATGATGCCGTGCAAAAGATCCGAGATGGAGACCGTTGATCCCAGGTCCAGGTACATCCGGGAACCGCCCATGCGCCAGGCGTGCTCGCCCACAACGGCCGTGTCGTCCAGGCGCAGGCGTCCGGCGCGCAGTTCCTGGCCGGCCACGTACACGGTCATCATCTTGGTCAGACTGGCCGGCGCCAATGGGGCGTCGATGTTGTAGGAGGCCAGCAGGCTGCCGCTGTGGGCGTCCATGAGCAGATAGGCGGCGGCGTTGCCCGTGGGCGGCGGGGGCAAGGCAATGTCCAGCGCGGGGTCGGCCTTGGCGGCAGCAACCAGGCCAAGCCAAAGCAGGACCGCTGCAAGAAAAAATTGAGGTATCCTATGAAGCATCCATGAATTCCTGAAGTTTGTTTTCCAATTCTTCCCAGCGCTGATAAAGCCTGGAAACTTCGGCCTCGGCGTCCTGGAGCCGGGCGTACATCGAAGCCAATTCTTCTGCCTCAGACATGATTGCCGGGTCAAGCAGGTCATCTTGCAGCTTTTGGGTTGCGGCCTCGGCCGAGGCGATGGCCTGCTCCATGCCGTCCAGTTCCAATTGTTCCGCGTAGGTCAGCTTGCGTTGTTTGGGTTTTGGTTTCGAAAGCTTGGGTTCCGCGGCCTTGACGCGGGGTTGCACCTGACGGGCGTCCAGCCACTGGGCGTAGTCCGCGTAGTACTGGGCATGACCCGCCCCGTCCAGGACCAGGAGACGGTCACACTGGGTGTCCAACAGGTAACGGTCATGGGTGATCAGGACCACGGCGCCGGGAAAATCCCGCAGTCCCTCTTCCAGGACCTCCAAGGTCGGGATGTCGATGTCGTTGGTGGGTTCGTCCAGCAAGAGCACGTCCGCTGGCATGCGCATCAACCGGGCGATGAGCACCCTGGCCCGCTCTCCGCCGGAAAGCATGGACACGGGCAGGCCGAGCTGGTCGGGCCGGAACAGGAAGCGCTTGGCCCAGGTGGCCACGTGCAGGGGCCGGTCCCGGAAAACCACGGTGTCTCCGGTGGGGGCCAATGCCTGGCGCAGGGTCTCGTCCGGATCGAGCTGTTCCCGCTTCTGGTCAAAAAGAACCATCCGCAGACCTTCGGCCCGACGCACCTCGCCCTTGTCCGCAGCCAGGGCCCCGTTAAGCACGTGCATCAGGCTGCTTTTACCCGCGCCGTTGGGCCCCATCAGGCCCAGCCGGGACCCGGGTGAAAGCAGAATGTCCACGTCCGCGAACAGCTTTCGGCCTTGAACGCTGACGGCCAGGCCGTGGGCTTCCAGCAGTTTTTTGGTCTTGCGGCCCGTGGCGTCGAACTCAATGCCCACAGCCTCGCTTTGGGCATTGCGTTCCTTGACTGCCGCCAGTTCATCCTGGAGCCGTTTTGCTCCTGCAATCCTGGCCTGGGCTTTGGTGGTCCGGGCCTTGGGACTGCGGCGCAGCCATTCGATTTCCCGGCGCACCTTGTTGGAAAGGGCTTGTTCCTTGGCGTCCTGAGCAGCGATGAATGCCTCGCGTTTATCCAGAAAGTCGCTGTACGCGCCTTCCACGCGCAAGTATCCGCCCGGGTAGAGGCGGTTCAGTTCCACGATGCGGTTGGTGGTGTTTTCCAGGAAGTAGCGGTCGTGGCTGACCAGGACAAAGGCGAAATCCACGGATTTGAGCAGATTTTCCAGCCAGAGCACGGTTTCCAGGTCCAGATGGTTGGTGGGTTCGTCCAACAGCAGCATATCCGGCTCCTGGATCAGGGCGCGGGCCAGGGCCAGCCGCTTGCGCCAGCCGCCGGAGAGCTCCCCTGCCTTGCCTTCGGCATTGGCAAAAGCCATGCGGCTGATCATTTTTCGGACGCGCTGATAACGTTCGGCCCCGGGGAGCTCCAAAGGCAAGGCATCGCTGAGAATCTGCTCAATGGAACAGCTGGTTTCAAAACGATCCTCCTGGGGCAGATAGACGATGCGCGCATCCTTGCGTCGGGTGATGGTTCCCTGATCAGGCTCCTCGATCCCGGCGATGATCTTGAGCAGGGTGGACTTTCCCGAGCCGTTGGGTCCGATCAGGCCCATGCGTTCTTCCTGGTAAATGCCCAGGGAGATTTCGGAAAACAAGGGCCGGGCCGTGAAAGCCTTGCTCAGGCCGGCCAGGGAGACAAGGATCGATGCGGACATGAAGGCATGTCTACACCAGGACGGCCCGCACCGGAAGAGAGGAGAAAAAGGAAGTAAAATGCGTTGCGAAGGCAAAAAAGATATCCGCAAACACCATGAGTCAGCGGGCGCATGCCTCTCGCCCTCCGCTGAACACAAATGTTGGGCAACAACGCCCTTCACTTTTGATATAAGTCAGAGTTGGCTCCAGTCCGCTCGAAAACAACGCGGTCGGACTCAACCAGATAAATCAACAGCCAGACAGGGCGGTTCCATATACTGACCTCTTGATCCTTAATCCTGAACCCTTAGGTCTGCAAAAGGTCTCTTTGAGGCCTTCTTTTGCAGGGACAGTTTGTCAGGTGTCGAATTCCGGATCGTCATTGACTCGGATGGAACACTGATTACCTCTTATAAAGGTGAAGACACCGGGAAGAGACGCTTTATTCAACAAAATCAGACAGCTGATCATGGACAAAAGGCCAGTTTCGCCTGCTTGCAAATATTTGGATGTTTTTCAAGCTGATAAGATGCACAAATAACTATCTGCAGATAAAGGAGGTATTAGCATGTTAGAGAAATTGTGTAATTTAGATAATAAAACCGCGATTATAACCGGAGCGTCCAGTGGTCTGGGTGTGCAGTTTGCCAAAGCCCTGACGAAGGCAGGAGCCAGAGTCGCCCTGGTTGCCCGTCGCGAGGAAAAATTAAAAAAGGTCAAGGAAATGCTTACTCAAATGGGTGGCAAAATCGAATACTATACCGCCGATGTAACAATATCTGATCAGGTGGAAAAATGCATACATTCAATTCAAAAAGATTTTGGACAGATAGACATACTGGTAAATAATGCCGGTTTCGCAACTTTAGAACCGACTGAAGAGCATAATCTTGACAGCTGGCATAGCCCTACAACGAAAGTTGTTTGTTTTCCTTTTTCTTCATCCGACGCTTTCTGTGTGAGATGTACGCTCGGTAATTCTTGGTCTGGACCCACTGGACGAGATTGATTGCCATTTGGATATTA
>DSBL01000028.1 GCA_011049455.1 Desulfonatronum sp.
CATGTGCATCGACCGGGTGCATAACGGCCTGCTTCCGGCCTGCGTGCTGACCTGCCCCACCGGCGCCATGAACTTCGGCGACCGGGAGGAGATGCTGGAATTGGCCAACAAGCGCTTAGCCGAAGTGAAAGCCTACAAACCCAACGCGGTTTTGGCCGATCCGGACGACGTGCGGGTGATCTATCTTTGCGAGGACAATCCGCGACAATACTATGAATACGCCGTGGCCTGCAACGACATCCCCCTGCTCAGCCGTAAGGCCGCCCTGGCCAAGGTCTTCTCACCTGCTCGGAAGTTGTTCGGTTAACCTCATACCCGCGGGATCAGGGGCGACGGCCTGGTCCCGCGTCATCTCCCTTACCCTCCTTCGTCACGGCCGGGGCCTTTTGGGCCCCGGTTGTTTTTTAGAAACTCCCGCCTGTCGAAGCATCACCGGGTTTTGAGCTCGGTTGTGCTTGTCCATGAGGAAGTCCTTCTGGTGCAATGCCCGCGAATATTTTTATCTCCCCTTGTTGCCTCACACCCTGGTCGTCATTATTATGAGTTTTTGCAGACAGGCACAAAGGACGGTTAATGATCAGGCAGACTTGTCCTTGGCTTTGTCCGCCGTGGCATGGCATTTTGTGGTTTTGTTCATGCGGTTGTATTTTTATGTTACCGAATTGAAAATACCCGACAATCCAGGAGGAATGCTTCATGGTATGCTTCAGAAAAGTTCTGCTGCTTGTTTCATTGGTGATATTTCTGGGGACCGGTTTTGCCCAGGCGCGCTTGCCTGAATTCACGGAACTCGCGGAAAATGCCGCTCCGGCCGTGGTGAATATCAGCACGGTGCGCATTGTCTCCGGGGGGGATGAATTCCGCCGATTCTTTTCCCCGTTTCAGCGCAGGGGAACCCCGTTTGACGATTTTTTTGAACAGTTTGAGCGGTTTTTCGGGGACCAGGCGCCATCCCGTAGGCAACAGTCCCTGGGCTCGGGATTCATCATCTCCAGGGACGGATTCATTGTCACCAACAATCACGTGATCAAGGACGCCGACGAAATTTCCGTCAACCTGTTGGGCGTAAACACGCCGTTTCGGGCCGAGGTGGTGGGCAGAGATCCGGAAACAGACCTGGCGCTTCTCAAAATTGAAGCGGACCGTGTCTTGCCTGTTCTGGAATTCGGCGACTCGGACAACTCCAAGGTCGGACAATGGGTGGTGGCCATTGGCAATCCCTTTGGCCTGGCTCACACCGTGACAGCCGGGATCGTCAGCGCCAAGGGGCGCATCATCGGATCAGGGCCTTACGACGATTTCATCCAGACGGACGCGTCCATCAACCCCGGAAACAGCGGAGGACCTCTGCTGGACATGAACGGGAAGGTCATCGGCATCAACACCGCCATTGTCGCCTCCGGCCAGGGCATCGGGTTCGCCATTCCCAGCAATATGGCCAACAGCATCATTGATCAGCTCCAGCAAAACAAGATGGTGCAACGCGGCTGGCTGGGCGTGACCATCCAGGAATTGGACGATAACGCGGCCAAGGCCCTGGGACTGGACGAGGTCAAGGGGGCTTTGATCGCCGAAGCCATACCGGGGGAACCCGCGGCCAACGCCGGTATCCGCTCGGGCGACGTGGTCGTTTCCATCAACGGCCAAGCCATTGAAGATTCCAATGCCCTGTTGCGTGTTGTTGCTCAGCAGACCCCGGGCGACAAGGTTCAGGTCGAGGTTATCCGTCAGGGGAAAAAGCGCGCTTTCACCGTCACCCTGGGCACGAGGGACACGGAACGGCTGGCCCAACGGGGAACACCGGGGGCCCCGGAACACGAAACCACCCTGGGCATTTCCCTGCGGCCATTGAACGAACAAGAGGCCAGGGCCATGGGCATGGAGAGGCCCCAGGGGCTTTTGGTCACTTCGGTAGAAGCTGATTCCGACGCGGCCCGCAGCGACGTGCGGGCGGGCGATGTTGTTCTCGAGGCCAACCAGCAGCCCGTGAACAGCATTGCGGATTTCCAGAAAGTGCTTCGGGAGGATGCCGCGGAAAAAGGCGTGATCATGCTGCTCATCCGCCGCCAGTCCCAGAGCATCTTTCGGACCATCCCCCTGCCGTAACGGCCTGATGCCGTGCCCCGGCGGATGGCTTCAGCAGATGAGGCCATCCGCCTTCCCGCACCCTCAACCTCGTTGCCACGAATTGCAGATGCACCCCCCGACAACGCTCCACCCCGGCTGCAAGGTGAATATTTACCTGGACATCCGCGGCAGGCAGACTGACGGACTCCATCAGCTGCTGACCCTGTTTCTGCCGTTGCCCGAACCCCATGACACCTTGATTATCAGCCCAGGTCCTGCAGGGACAGGCTTCCGTCTGACTTGCCGCGGGCACGTGCTGGACGAGACGGACAACATTTTGCTTCGCGTCTACAAGGCCTTTTCCCAATGCACCAAGACTGCATTGGATCTTGACGTGCAATTGACCAAAAAAATCCCTGTGGGGGCAGGCCTTGGAGGAGGCAGCAGCGATGCCGCGGCGTTCCTAAAATACCTGAACAGCCTTAGCCAGCCCTCTGCCTTGTCTGAGAAAAGCCTGCTCGCAGTCGCCTCGGCCATTGGAGCGGATGTTCCCTTCTTATTGTCCAATCAACCGGCCTGGGCCGAAAACATCGGGGACGTGCTGCACCCCGCGGCCATTTCCCTGGCCGGACTCCATTCCGTTGTGGTTTGTCCGGATATCCGGATTTCCACAGCTTGGGCCTATCAAGCCTGGGACAAAGCCCTGTCCGCCAAAAGTGTCGCGCCACAAGCTGGTTTATTGACAGATTTCAAATTGAAAGATATTTTTTCTTTTTGGCCCTATTTATTTTTCTCCAATGCTTTTGAACATGTGGTTTTTCCAACCCACCCACATCTACGGGACATCAAAGAAAATCTATTGGCATGTGGGGCCGCCGGGGTTGTGTTGAGCGGCAGCGGCGCCAGTCTTTTCGCCATCTTTCGCAATCCACGGCACATGGAAAAAGCTACGCATTGGATGAGCCGAATCGGGCTCGACCATTACAAGCACTCTTGGTAACAAAGCGAATCAACAAATTGGGGTGTCGCCAAGCGGTAAGGCACGGGTCTTTGGAATCCGCATGCGGAGGTTCGAATCCTCCCACCCCAGCCATATTCAGAGGAATATGCCCATGGCTTCGCACGGTGAATTAAAAATACTCACTGGAACGGCAAACCCCGCCTTGGCCAAGGCGATTTGCGACCACCTCGGCTGCCTGCTGACCCCTTGCCTGGTGGAAACGTTCAGCGACGGCGAAATCCGGGTTGAAATCGGCGACAATGTCCGTGGAGACGATGTTTTTGTGGTGCAGCCCACATGTGCACCCGTGAATTACAATCTCATGGAACTCTGCCTGATGCTGGACGCCCTGAAGCGGGCCAGCGCCAAACGGGTCACGGCGGTTATCCCCTACTACGGTTATGCCAGGCAGGACCGCAAGGTCGTTCCCCGGGCTCCCATCAGCGCCAAACTTGTCGCGGATTTTCTCACCGTGGCCGGCGTTCACCGATTGCTGACCATTGATCTGCATGCCGGGCAAATCCAAGGCTTCTTCAATATCCCGGTGGACAATCTTTTTGCCGCACCGGTTCTGCTCAAAAACATCCGGGAATTGACGGACAATCCCGACGATTTGGTCATCGTCTCCCCGGATGCCGGAGGAACCGAGCGGGCCAGGGCCTATGCCAAAAGGCTTTGCGCCAGCTTGGCTATTGTCGACAAGCGTCGGCTCTGTCCAAACCAGGCGGAAGCCATGAATGTTATCGGGGATGTTCAAAACATGGTGGCTGTTGTCTTGGACGACATGATCGATACCGCGGGCACCATGGTTCAGGCAGCCAAGGTGCTCATGGACAAAGGGGCCCGCCAAGTGATTGCCTGCGCATCCCACGGCGTTCTTTCAGGTCCAGCAGTGGAGCGGTTGCAGTCTTCGGCGTTCAGCCAAATTTTTGTCACCGATACCATACCGCTCAAGCAGAAAGCCCAAGGTTGCCCCAAAATTTCCGCCCTTTCGGTGGCAAGCCTGCTTGCCAAGGCCATCCATAATATCCACACGGAATCATCCGTCAGCGTGCTTTTTGTCTAAAATCATTTTTAAGGAGTATTCCCATGTCCGATCAGTCCCGCCTCAATGTAGACGTCCGCTCTGAAAAGGGCTCCGGCAACAGTCGACGTTTGCGCAAAAAATCGCTTGTTCCTGGTGTTTACTACAATGCCAAGGGTGAAAACATCCCATTTTCAGTCGAAAGCACTCCGTTGCAAAAACTCTATGCCAAGGCAGGCCATTCACAGGTTTTTCAATTGGAAATCCGGGAGCAGGACCAGTCTCGCGAACAACCGGCCATCATTCGGGATGTGCAGTTTCATCCGGTGAAAGGAATTATCTCCCATGTTGATTTTTACGGGGTTGACCTGGCCCGTAAAATCAATGTGTACATCCCGGTGGAAGTGGTCGGGAAAGCCAAGGGAACCGTAGTGGGCGGAGTGCTTGAAATTTTTCGCGACGAGCTTGAGGTCGTGGGTTTGCCTTTGGCCATCCCGGAAAAAATTGTCATTGACGTGACCCATCTTGATCTCAATCACAATCTACACATCCAGGATCTCAGCCTCCCGGAGGACGTGGAATTTGTTTTTGACGACAACTTTGCCGTTGTCGGAGTGATCAGTCCCGCTGTTGAAGCCCAACCAGAGGAAGAGGAGCCGGTCGAGGAAACTCCGGCTGCCTGATAGCCATTGCGCATCATCAGCTCCTTGCCAGGCAATATGGTGCCATGCAAAACACAATGTTTCCCAAAGCTCTTTATGAAGGCCGCGCATGCTTAGAGACCCTTGGGAATCCAACCCGCTTCCATGGCCGAGATAGGTTTTCAGGGCCTGATTGTCGGTTTGGGCAATCCCGGTCTGCGATATCTTGATACGCCTCACAATTTTGGATTTCTGGCCCTGGAATCCTTTTTAAAGGCATCAGAAGACAAATGGGCTGTCATTCCATGCCCGGCATTCAAGTGCGAGCTTTGGCGTGGCGACCTGGACGGGAAAAAATGGCTGGCGGCCAAACCATTGACCTATATGAATCTCTCAGGAGATGCCGTCGGCCCTCTGGCGCGATGGTACAAGCTCGCCCCCGAACATATTCTCATCGTGCAGGACGAATTGGATCTGCCCTGGGGGCGTCTCAAATTCAAAAAAAATGGCGGAGCTGCCGGACACAAGGGGATTCTATCCATCAGTAATGCGCTCGGATCCAATGCTTTTTTTCGACTGCGTATCGGCATCGGTCGTCCCGGCCCCGGGCAGGATTCGGCATCCTATGTTTTGCGACGCTTTTCCGAGTCTGAGCGCATCGCTGTTGCCGAAGTTTTGACTCGCGCCGTAAAGGCAATCTCCACGTATTGCCTGCTAGGACCAATGGCGGCCATGCAGGCCTTGCATGCTCCATCAGCCGCTGATTTTGTTTGATCAAGACCCAAGCATGGACTCTTGCTCGACTTCAAGGTAGTATAAAAAAAGTTTTTGGATGGTATTCCCTCAGGGTGCCTCTAGCAGGAGTGAGAAACGTGTTTTCGGTCAATGAGTTAGTGGTTTATCCCGCTCAGGGCGTTGGGAAAATAGAAAAAATCGAAAGCCAGGTCATTGGCGGTTGTCTAACTGAACTGTACATGGTCCGCATTTTGAACAACAGCGTCATGGTCATGGTTCCGGTTCAAAATGCCGCCAACGTAGGACTTCGAGCGCTTTGCACTCCGGATCAATGCCGGAATATCCTGGAATACATTCAGGACCGTTCAGACTTTACAGGGTACACGGGACAAAACTGGAACAGGCGCTACAGGGAATACTCAGAAAAATTAAAGAGTTATGATCTCCGTGACGTGGCCTATGTCCTGAAGGAGCTGATTCTCATCGGCAGAGACAAGGAACTCTCCTTTGGTGAACGCCGTCTGCTGGAACAGGCAATGCATTTGATCACGACGGAACTTGCCTTCACTTTTGAGACAACCCCTGAAAAAATTCGTGCCGAGATTTATTCCTACTTTGAGGATATTCTCAAGCCAGAGGAAGTTGCCGAAACAAAGGAATCAAAACCATAGTTGCCGTCCTTACTTTGTTCTTGCGCCCATGAAAACTGGCTTGATAAACATGCCTTGCACACAGCAATCGACCTAATAAGATGTCCCTGCAAAAAGTCTAGAAACTAATTCAATTTAATGAGTAATTTTTACTTGCATAATGCACTATAGCAATGATATATGAATCAATAAAAAAGAGGTCATTGCTATGCTACGATACA
>DSBL01000066.1 GCA_011049455.1 Desulfonatronum sp.
GATGGCGGCCACGCCGACCTCATTGGGATGCAGACCGTCGGGCAGGGTCAACTCCAGGTTTCCGGGAATGCCCGGCATGAAATCCGGAACAAGGGGTACGTTCTTTTCCCCGGCCAGTTCCTGATAGAGATTGTGGAATCGCAAATCGTAATCTTCGCCCTGGCCGGCCAGGGAACTAACGCCGGCTAGAAGTACCTTTGCCCCGGCATCCCGGCATTTATCGATGATCCGCGCCAGGCTCGCCTTGATCCCCTCCACAGGCAACCTCATATACCAGTCGTTGGCCCCGAATTCGACAATCACCAGGTCCGGCCTGTAGTTCAGAAGAGGCCCAATTCGTCGCAGGCCTTCATGTACCGTGTCGCCGGACACGCCGCCGTCAATTACCCGGACATTTCTTCCTTCCCGCTTCAAAGCCTGTTCCAGTCTGGATGCAAAGGACGCATCCGGAGCAAGGCCGTACCCGGTGGTCAGGCTGTCGCCCAGGGCCAGTATCGTGATCATTGCCCGCTCTTACCCGCGTTGCAGTACCGCTTCATGAACCGTTGTGTAATCTCCCCCAGCCTGTCATCCAGAATTTCATACACCCTGGCCTGGATATGCCCCGGCACACCACCGTAAAACGCCTGGGCAATCCCTCCGGTGATGCAGGTCAGGGTGTCGCAGTCGCCGCCCAGGGAAACGGCGGTGCGGATGGCGTCCTCGAAGTCCGTTGAGTCGTAGAACGCCCGGATGGCCTGGGGCACGGTGCCCTGGGATGACACGTCGAAGGTGTAATACGGGCGGATTTCGTCAACGTGCCTGCTCAGGTCGTATCCAAAAAACTGCTCCACAAACTTCTTGATCTCGTCCTTTGTCTTCCCCTGCCTGGCCAGGAAGATGGCCGCTGCTGTTGCCTGTCCGCCCTTAATGCCCTCGGGATGGTTGTGGGTGATCTCGGTGAACTCCCTGGCCTTTTCCAGGACCGTTTCCAGGTCGTCGTAAGCGTATCCTGTCGGGCTGATGCGCATGGCCGCGCCGTTGCCCCAGCTGTGATACGGCTTGGAATTGGTGGTTTGCGCCCACTGGTGAAACCGGCCGCCATACCCGGCTTGAGGGTACCAGTGATAAAAACGCTTCATATTCTCGGCATAGGGCGTACCGGTCATGATGGTGTCAGCCAGGGCCACGGTCAGCACAGTGTCGTCGGTGAAAAAACACCCTTCAGAAAAAAGGACGAACTCCTTGGTCTTGATGTTGTCCCACTCGTACACCGACCCGATAATGTCCCCTGCAATGGCCCCGATCATGCGATCCTCCCCTGGGCTTTGAGGCGCTTGTGGAGTTTGCGGCAGACCATGTCGATTTCATCCTGCCAGGTTTGCTCGTGAAGATGAATAATAGGTCCGCCTTCAGTATCGATATGTTCAGCAAGCAATTCATTTGTTGTCATGTCCAAACCGTCTTCGGATATGGCTTCCTCCACCAGGTAGCCGCCAAGGGCATGCAAAGCTCCTGAATTGCGGTTTCTGGTGGTTTTCGCCGTCCGTCGAGCCCCAGGGCGTCCCAGAACATGCAAAAACATTTTACCAGTTCCAGGGAGACAGTCCGCTCCCTTCCGGGCTCTTCCCCGATCTCCCAGTCATCGATCCATGTATTGTCTGGTCTGGACATAAGAACACCTATGTTTCTGGGTGAACTTGTTTTGATCTTTATCGTTCTGTAATTGCTGTTGGTTTGACTTTGGCTCATTCTGGTCATAAATTGTCACAAGAGTCTGGATATGCGCAGACAAGGAGGCGACACGTGCAGGCCATCAGAACAATCCAGTCCGTCGAAGGCGGCAAGTTGAGCGTATCTCTGCCCCCTGAGTTTCAGCACACCCGGGTTGAAGTAATCATTTTGCCCTGCCCGCCAACTGATTTTGACTCTCGCAAGGAAGAGTCGCAAGATTGGAAGAAGGACTTTCTTTCCGTTTCCACCTGGGGCCAAGAGGACGTGGCAAAGGTTGAATCATGGAATATTCAAGAGTTTAAGTCGATACATCCGTGGTCATAGATTTTCTGCGCAAGAAAAATAAGCAAAAAGCTGTTCTTTGGGCGATCAAGGAAAACTGTTCGTGCTTCATGTCCAGCATCACCTATTTTGAGTTGATGGCAGGAGCCACAAGCGAATCAAAGCAAGAGGACGTCAAAAAAGTATGTAAATGGGTTCCTGTTCTCAACCTTGACAAAAACATCGCTGGTTTAGCAGCAAATATTTTCAGAATACTAAAAAAAGAGAATAATCTTATCGAATTTCGCGATATTTTCATCGCAGCTACCGCTATCTGGCATGAGTTTTCTTTAGCAACCTTCAACGATAAGCATTTCGAACGAGTCGACAGTCTAAATCTCCATCATTTCGAATAGTTGTATTTATACCCTACAACATTTTTGTTCCCGCGACGCTTGCGCGTCGAGAACAACCTGCTGGACCGTTCCCCGCCCACTCCTTGCAAGGCTCCTGAATATCTGTTTCTGGTGGTTTTCGCCGTCCGTCGAGCTTTTGGGCGTCCCAAAACTCGGTGAAACATTGTATCAGTTCCAGGGAGACCATCCGCTCCCTTTCGGGATCTTCCCCGATCTCCCAGTCATCGATCCATGTATTGTCTGGCTTGGTCATAGCATTTCATATGCTTTGTGTTCTCACGTTTTCCTTCTCTCAATCTCCACCATCATCCCGATCATGGGCAGGTGCACCAGCAGGGCCAGTGATATTTGCGGATTTCTGTCGTGTTGCGATAAGATGTGCTGCGACAAGATTGACAATGCTTATATTTAACTTATATCAATGAGGCCATGTATTTCATCGATTGGCGTAGCAAGGCGCTTAAACAGTTAGCAAAAATTCATGACCAGAACACTCGGAAAGCGCTGAAAGACGCGGTGGCCTGTCTTGCGGAGTTTCCCAATACGCCTCAGGTGAAAAAGCTGACCAACCACAAGTATGCATACCGGCTCAAGGTCGGGCGTTTCCGGATATTTTTTGATATCGCCGAAACCATCAGGATAATAAGCATTCAAGAGGTCAAAAAACGCGATGATCGAACCTACTAACATCCAGACCATCTATCAGCAGGGTGTGCCTGCCTTTGTGGTTATCCCTTTCCAGGATTTTGTTCGCGAACACCCCCAGGTCGCCAAGATTCTGGCTTGTCAAAAGCCCCGCATCCCCGATGGCGACGCAATTCCTCACGAGGTCGTGGACCTGCATGTTGAGAAGGACATCCCCCTTGTCCGGGCTTGGCGTGAATATCTCGGGCTGACCCAGAACGAGGTTGCAGCTCGGGCAGGCATAACACAGGCCGCCTTGTCCCAGATGGAGAGCGGAGAGAAAAAGCTGCGCAAAGCCTCCCGCGAAAAGCTGGCCAAGGCCATGGGGTTGAATATTGAGCAGGTATTTTGAATAAGCATTCCAGGCTCTTCCCCGATCTCCCAGTCATCGATCCATGTATTGTCTGGTCTGGACATTGCCACGCCTGTTGTTGGGGTTCTCAGGTTTTCCTTCTCTCAATCTCCACCATCATCCCGATCATGGGCAGGTGCACCAGCAGGGCCAGTGATTTTTGCCCACGGGCTTTTTCCAGGCAATCCGCGTAGACATTGAGTTGGGGCACAAAAGCCGCGCAATGGTTTTTGACCATGTCCGACCGGCCCAGAAAGGACTTGTGGCCCACGATGCCCTTCAAGCGTTTGCTCTATTGTTTGTCCATTTTTTCCATCACCTGCCAAAACTCTTCAGGTTTCGGCCCGTATCCGGAAAAATCCAGTTCCGGCATGGCCCGCAGTTGGTCGTCAAACGCCTTCTGCTCGCCGTACCCTTCCATGTCCGGGTGCATGAACCGGGATTTGAGATAGACCAAAGAGCGGTACTGCTCTTCAGTGTGCTCGAATATATCGATATCCTGGGAACGCAGCTTGATCTTGACCCGGCATTTCAGCACCGGAACGGGCCGGCCGAAAAAGTCGTCCACCATGAGCAGGATGAACTTGCCGGACTGGATGTGGAACTTGAGCAGGTCGGCGATGGTCACGTCGCCGAACAGCCGGGACGCGCACCCGGCATAGACCCGGAGTACGGCGGGCAGACGGTCCAGCAGGGAAGCGTGGATGGTCAGGGAATGCTCTGCGTCCAGCCAGCCCAGGCCGTTGGATGCGGCTTGGCGGCAGGCGTCCAGGATGGTCTCTGGGCGGCCCGCGCTGAAGAGCAGGGCCAGGGCCGCTTTCTGGGCCGCCTTGATGGTCCGGAAAAAATGCCGGATGTCCCGCCGGGTCTGCTCGGGCATGGCTTTCTGGTCCCGGCGCTTGTTGAAGATGTTCAGGGCCAGATAGACCAGCAGCCCGTCTGCCCGGGACTTGGCGGCCTGTTCCAGCAGGCCTGGGTCGAACCGCTCCCACACCTGACGCATGGCCCGGCCCAGGGTTCTGGTTTCACGGACCACGGCCTGGAGCAGCTCGTCCGGCAATTCATCAGGCCGGGGCTCCCTGCCCAGGTTCAAGACCCTGGCGCCGAGGGCCTCGATCAGTTCTTCGGGCAGGATGCGCGCCGTGCGGCCCGAGCGCGGCATGATCTCACGGCGACAGGTCAGCAGATGGGCCACGGCGCTGTCCGGCCAGACCCGCTCCTGCCTGCGCAGCAGAAACCTTTGCTCCGCGCCCTTGTCCTTGAACACGAAAAAAACGCCCGGCCCCACGGCAATGGCCTCGGCCTGAAGCACGGACTCGATATAGTCCTTGAGTTCGGTCTGGGTGTAATACTTCTGAAACGTGTCCCGGCTGGTAATGATCCCGTCCTCAAAGGACCGTCCGGCGTCAAAAAAGGAGTCCCTGCCCAGCATGGCGCTCACGGCCAAAACGGTCCCGGCCAGGCCAAAAGCATTGGAAAGAGCCTCGCCTCGCTCCCGGGGATCCTCCACCACGTTGATCACAAAGCCCAGATTGACCACGTCCGCTGGTTCCAGCGGCTGATCCGGCGCATAGTGCGGGTCCCAGCCCTCGGCCTGGATGTTGTTGCTTCGCAACAGCTCCAGATCACCGCCGCGTCCGCAGCCGTAATCAAAAACCCGGGCCTCGCCGTCCAGAAACCCATGCAGGGCCAGATACTGCAAAGGTCTGGACAGCCCAGATCGGTTGATGGCCGTGCGGTGGCGCTGGACTGGATGTTTCATGAAATGTAAAAAATAATTTATGTTATGCAGTTAACGTTCTGTAAAAGCCTTACTTCTTGAATAGTTCTGAATGACTCCCAGTTCTCTCAAAAATCACAGTGTCATGTTCGATCTTGTAGATGAGGAGCCAATCTCCGGCGAGATGGCATTCCCGACGGCCTTGGTAGTTCCCGATCAGCTTGTGATCTCGCAGCTCCAGCGGAAGGGGTTCCTCATTGACAATCCAGGCCATGACACGCTTAAGCCGAGACATGTCCCGTCCTGATCTGCAGGCCTTGCCGTAGTCTTTCTCGAAACGCGTCGTTGTCTTCAGCTTGAGCATTTATCGAGAGCCTCGAACATTTCTTCAAGATTCTCATACGCGTGAAGCTCTTCGCCCCGATCTGTCGCCTCGAAAGTCCGTCGAGTGGTTTCGTTCGGAATCTCGACCTGAAAGGGCAGGCCGCGGCGCAGAAGAATTTGATGGAAAAACAGGTTGATCGCCTCCGTGGTGCTCAAGCCAAGACGGTCAAGCACGATTTCCACATCGGCCTTGAGACCCGGCTCGATTCGCGCTCTGACCGTAGCTGTTCTGCTCATGGCGCTCCTCCATTGTGAGTGTTAGGGCATAAGAATGTAGCTCGTATGGGCCATGTAATCAATGGGCTCTGTGACGAACGGGGAACTTTGTTGAATTATCTAACGCAAGCTTTGCCCGCAACCCAAGCGGAAAGAATGTGTGAACCGCCCGCTTCGCTCAAGGTAGGATGAGAAGGCTGGCCCACCTGACGAGCTATGAGTAATGTCATGCTCAAGTGTTCAACGCAGTCTATGCTGCAAACAAAGGAGGGCCAGCCATGA
>DSBL01000002.1 GCA_011049455.1 Desulfonatronum sp.
TATTTAAAAATTCAAGGCTCCATCAACCCCGCGCAAGAAGATCTATTGCAGGAAGCTATTGAACAAGCCGTCAAGGATCGCTGTGAGCTTTTGTTGCTCCAGTTGGACACCCCAGGAGGGCTGGGCGAAACCACGCGAAATATGGTCAAGCAAATATTAAATGCACCCGTGCCCATAGCTGTATGGGTCGGACCAGACGGCTCGCGTGCCGCCTCTGCTGGGGTTTTTCTTGTTGCCGCTTCCGCGATTGCCGGCATGAGCCCGCATTCCAATATTGGTTCCGCCAGACCCGTCGGTATGGGCGGCGATGACATACCAGAAGCCATGGCAGAAAAAATTCTCAATGATTTTCTAAGCTTGATTCGGGCGACGGCACAAAGTCGCGGCAGAAACGTAGACTGGTATATCTCCGCAGTCACGGAAAGTGCGAACCTGACTGGCACAGAAGCCATGATGGAACGCGTCATTGATTTCGTCGCTGTCGATGCTGAAGATTTCATCGAACAGATCGGCGTGCGCGGCCTGGAGTGGCGCAACACTGTTCAACATTTTTCCTTGGATCAGGTGAACATTCACGAATACGCACCTGGAGCATGGTATTCCATTTTATCCTGGCTCCTGGATCCGCAAATTGCCTATTTTCTGCTGATGGGAGGGATTGCCGGTCTTTTTTTCGAGTTAACAAACCCAGGTGCCATTTTTCCCGGAGTTATGGGAAGTCTTTGCCTTCTTCTTGGACTATACGCCCTGTCGATTCTGCCGACCAATGTTGCGGGTTTGCTGCTTATTCTATTCGGACTGATGTTGTTTGCCTTGGAAGTAATGATCACCAGTTTCGGTTTGTTAAGTATCGCCGGAGCCGTTGCGATATTCTTCGGCTCCGTCATTCTTTTCCGTTTTGAATACGGCATGGGGGGCGTCCCGATGACAAGCATTATCGTAACAACAGCCGGACTGTCCCTGTTCGCCATTTTCTGTGTCTATTTAATCGCCAAGGCTCACAGAAACAAGCCTTTTCAGGGTGAACATGCAATTGTCGGCCAAAAGGCCGTTGTTCGGCAATGGAACAGTGCCCATGGCATTGTTTCCCTCCAAGGTGAAACATGGAGCGCGGTTAGTGACGGCCCACGAAACATCAATCCCGGAGATGTCGTCATTGTCAAGGCCATGGAAGGCCTTGTCCTGACTATCGATACTGTCTAACACTCTATCCAGGGAGGTTCTTATGTATTCTTTTCTTCCTTTACTGCTTATACTAGGTTTTTTTCTCTTTTCCGCCTTCCGCATTCTCAATGAATACGAGCGCGGCGTAATTTTTCGACTGGGGCGCTATGTTTCCACAAAAGGGCCTGGCTTGATCATCCTGATTCCTATTCTTGATAAAATGGTCAAAACGAGTTTGCGCACCGTGGCCATGGATGTCCCCCACCAGGATGTCATCACCAAGGACAACGTGAGCATCAAGGTCAATGCCGTTATTTACTTCAGGGTCATTGATCCGTCCAAATCCGTCTTGCAGATTGAAGATTACCTTTTCGCTACTTCCCAACTGTCTCAAACCACCTTGCGCAGCGTCTGCGGATCCGTTGAACTCGATCAAATCCTCTCCCAACGCGACGAGGTCAATGCACAAATTCAATCCATCCTGGATCAACAAACTGACGCTTGGGGCATCAAGGTCTCTGGCGTGGAATTGAAACATGTCGACCTGCCCACTGAAATGCAACGGGCCATGGCCAAGCAGGCTGAAGCCGAACGTGAACGTCGGGCCAAGATAATCAACGCCGAAGGTGAGTATCAGGCAGCTGAAAAACTCACTCAAGCCGCTGAAATAATTTCAAGAAACCCAGAGGCGCTTTCTCTGCGCTATTTACAGACCATGCGCGAGATGGCTTCCTCGGGTCAATCCACTATTCTGCCTATCCCCCTGGACTTTCTCAAACTAAAAAATTAAATAATTGCATCTTATCATCTCAGCACACAACACTGCCATGGATTTTCACAACTTAAAACGTCACCTGAACACGTTTTTTTCCGCCCTGCAACGATCAGCAGATGCTGGAGAATTGCCACAGCTCTCGGATGCTGCCTCCTTTGTGCTCTTTGCCGAAAAAATGCACATGAACGCATCGGACGACTGGTTGCCCGAGGCCGAAGACTTTCTTCATCTGGCTCGTCAACTTCATTCCGCAATCAAGCATAAGAAAATCCAGGACACCGTGCTGCTTATGGATGCACTTCAGGATGCACAGGAATTCTGTCACCGAACATACCGCGAAAAAGGCTGATGTTTCACGTGAAACATTGTCCTGCTTCGAACGCCGGAGAAAACCGCGTGGCTGCAATGATGAACGGTCCCAAAAAAAAGCAAGGCACTGAATGCATTGTTGTCGCCAATCAGAAAGGCGGAGTGGGTAAGACAACTACGGCTGTAAATCTGGCCGCATGCCTGGCGGTCATGGAAAAGAGCGTGTTGCTTGTGGATTGTGATCCCCAGGGGAATGCCACCAGTGGTTTGGGGTGGGACAAAAAGTCTCCAAAACCCAGTTTGTATACTGTATATTTTTCACCAGAGGACATGTCGTCAGCGGTGCATGAGAGTTCGTTCCCGTTTTTGTCCCTTTTGCCTTCATCGCCTGACCTTGTCGGGGTGGAGTTGGAATTGGTCGCCAAACCCGGGCGGGAATTTTTTTTACGTGACGGGTTACGGCTGGTGAGAAATAGATTCGAGTACATAATTATTGATTGTCCACCGTCCCTGGGACTGTTGACGCTGAACGCCCTGTGTGCGGCAAAACATCTTATCGTGCCCATGCAATGCGAATTTTATGCATTGGAAGGCATGGCTCAGTTGATGCACACCTATGGATTGGTCAAAAAAAGGCTCAATCCTGAACTCCATTTGCTGGGAATCTTGTTGACCATGCATGATCCCCGCAGCAATCTGACCAAAGATGTGGAAGCAGAAGTGAATAAACATTTTCCGGGGAATGTTTTTACAACATCTATCCCCAGGAATATCCGGTTATCCGAAGCGCCCAGTCATGGTTTGCCGGTGATCAACTATGATCTGCGTTCCAAGGGCGCACAGGCATACCTGCAGTTCGCGGAAGAATGCATCCATTCCATGGAAGCGCGAAGTGCCGTCAACCCGTCCCATTCGCAACACCAGCCTTGAAATAACGGCAACAAGCTGTGTTTAAAGCATGCTCATTCGGATAATATCGATAGCAAGCTTCCATTCCAGGCGAGGGTGAAACAAATAAAAACGAAACCGCAAAACATGATGACGCTAAGTTGATTGGGGTGTGCAGGCGACCTCAATGGCATCCTTGAAATGGTTTTTCCGAATCCTGGCATGACAGCGACAACATTCAAACGAAACAAGCCCTCCGATATTCGCAGCCTTGAGAATGAATTTTCTGGGTTCATCGCCTTCCCAGTTGTCTGTCATGTTCCCGCACAGTGAGCACTGAACATCCGTATCCACGGGATAGGGAAAATCCCAGATTTGTTTCAATGTTTCCCAATCGTCCAAGGGTTCCTTAATGGGCTTTGGGACTGGATTTGCCGTTCGAAGAACTTGTTTAACGTTTTTGTCCAGTTGATCCCAGAACTGAGAAGGGATAAATACACCGAGAAATTTCCCGGAAGAATCATACACATGAGTGGGCACAGTAGTCATGAGATTTCCTTTGTTTTGGAGATGAAAGAGTACCATCTTGGCTATTGGCTAGTTGGGCTTTATATGCAAAATGTCAAGCTGGGAGGTTTATTATGGGTGTAACCAGGGGCCTGGGGAAGGGCTTAGGGGCCTTGCTCGGGAGTAATTACAGCAGCGAAGAGGAAGGTCAAGACAATATTACCATGCTGCATATCCATGCTATACAACCCAACGCTTTTCAGCCTCGCAAGGATTTCACACCAGAATCCCTGAGTGAGTTGTCCCAGTCGATCCTCGCTCAAGGAGTGCTTCAACCGATCATTGTTCGAACCAGCAAAAATGGTGACAACTACGAACTTATCGCCGGGGAAAGAAGGTGGCGTGCCACTCAACTCGCCGGACTCCAGGAGATCCCCGCAATAATCCGTGAAATGTCCGATAAGGAGAGCCTGGAACTGGCCCTGGTTGAAAATGTGCAACGCGAGGATTTGAACGCCATTGAGCAGGCCGCAGCTTTGCAGCAGTTGCAGTCCAATTTTCAGGTCACGCAGCAAGAACTCGCAAAACGCACCGGGTTGAGCAGATCCCACATCGCCAATTTGATGCGGTTGTTGCATCTGCCTGCATCGATTCAGGAGGACATTCGCTGTCAGCGATATTCATCCGGACATGGGCGCGTACTGTCAGGCATAACAGATCCTAAAAGTCAGGAAGCGTTGCGAACAAAAATTATCGAAGACGATTTGTCCGTACGAACATGCGAGAAATTAGCTGCTCAGTGGAAGAAAATCGGTGTTTTTCCCTTTGAAAAAAATATAAAAAAGCCCGAAAAAAAAGATAAGCAGGACAATGTGCTGGCCAGATACGAACAACAGGTGCACGCTGTTCTGGGGGCCAAAAAAGTAAGGTTTCGCGGTTCAAGCGAGCGCGGTTCCATGACCATTTCTTATGGATCAAGGGCTGAATTTCTACAAATCATGGCTAAAATCGGGGTCCGCGAGGAAGATCATGCCGTTTAGGCCCCTGTCCAGTCCTCCTACTCCGGGCGATTACATCTCGTCTCCTGACCAACGGTTACCTTTGCAGCCTGTTGACGCACAACAACTTCATCGAGCCGTTCCCAATCTTTCCGGGAAAAAAGTAATGATCATCGGCGACGTCATGCTGGACCAGTATCTTTTCGGCACCGTGGAGAGAATTTCTCCGGAAGCTCCCGTTCCCGTGGTCCGTGTGGAGCGGGAGGAATTTCGTCTCGGCGGGGCCAGCAATGTCGCCAGGAATATCGCCGCACTTGGAGGCCGTTGCTTACTCATGGGCTGTTTGGGGGACGACGTGGAGGGCAGCTGCATGAAACGGTTGTTGCGGGATCATGGGATCGATGATTTTTGTTGGGTTGAACCATCACATCCAACTACGACAAAAACCAGGATCATCGCCCAACAACAGCAGGTCGTACGGATTGACAAGGAATCATCTCAGCATCCGTGCCGGAAAAGTCAATCTGCAATGATGGACACCCTGTCTCAGGAGTTGAAATCGTGTTCCGTGATCATCATCTCGGATTACGGCAAGGGCATGGTTACCAGAGAATTGGTGAGTAACATCCAAAAGATCGGAAGAGCACAAACCCATCAGCCTATCATCCTCGTCGATCCTAAACCCAAAAATTTTGATGCCTATCTTGGTGTTGACCTGCTTACCCCGAACACAAAGGAAGCCGGGATTGAGGGAGGAGTGGAGACATCCTTGACAACGGTGGCCCAGGCAGGACGGGCGTTGCGGGAACGCTTGCAAAGCAAACAGCTTTTAATCACCATGGGCCCCAAGGGGATGATGCTCATTGAATCCTCTCATGCCGCCCTGCATATCCCCACAGCGGCTCGTAAAGTGTATGATGTCACCGGCGCTGGCGATACGGTCATCGCTGTTCTCGGCTTGGCCCTTGCAGCAGGGTTGTCCACACTGGAAGGATGTTTGTTGGCTAATTACGCGGCAGGGCTTGTGGTGGGCCAGGTGGGGGCCGCGGTTACTGATCAACAGCAGCTCAGCGAGGCAATCCTAACATGGCCGGCCTGGAGTCTGAAAAACATCGCGCTGGAAAAAAGCTGAATTTCAGCTGGTTATTTCCATTTGCAGACAATATGAAACCATTGGTGGTCGGATTATCCATCTCGATCATTATCGCATGCGCTTTCTTTGTATTTTTTTCCTTGATTCCTATTCCGACAGCGACTCCCATTTTCAACCGAAATGCGTCTTTGTGATCGCCCCATGGCATGAGCA
>DSBL01000133.1 GCA_011049455.1 Desulfonatronum sp.
ATGAATCCAAAGGCGCGCTGCGGGGCGTTTATCGCCTGCTGGCCTTGGGCGGCTCCAGCTACACCGAGGAAATGCGTGCCAAGGACATGCACAAGGTGCACATCCTGGCCAAGATCAGCCTGCCCGTGGGCTTGATCTTCTACGGAACCAACGGGGCCTTTTTCGCCATCCTGCTCAGCCGTCCGGTCTGGAACAGCGCCATGACCCCGCTGCTCTTCGTGGTCGCGGCTTTGCTCTCGGGCGGCGCCCTGATCACCTTTCTGACCTATATTTTCCGGCGCAGCGATCCGCTCACTCCGGACGGTGTGTGCTACGAGGATCAGCTGTGTCTGGACCTGGGCAAGATCATCCTTTTTCTGCTGATCGTTTTCCTGGGGCTGGAGGCCATGCAGTTCTTTGTCGGCTACCAGACCGCCACCCTGGCCATTGTCACCAGCCTGGACCTGATCGTCTTCGGTCCGAACTGGTGGGTCTTCTGGATTGTCCACCTGCTTGTGGGCAGCTTGATTCCCCTGGTTCTGCTGCTTTTCCTGCGGCACAACGTCAAGGCCGTGGTCCTGGCCTGTTTTCTGATCTTCGCCACCTTTATCTCGGTGCGCTACAACTTCGTCATCCCCGACTTGGCCGTGTACAAGTTGGAAGGGTTGGAATCCATTTTCTACCATCCGCGGCTGCGCACGGACTACCTGCCCAATCTCAACGAATGGCTGGTCAGCGTCTGGGTGATTTCCACGGGACTGCTGGTCACGCTTCTGGGGACGCGGTATCTGCCCCTTTTCAACAATAATGGAGGTTCGCACCATGCCTAAGCACCATAAAAAGCATGAGCAACTTGAGCAGTCCCAGGGAGGCCGTATGGATCGGCGGGAGTTCATGAAGTATTCGGCCCTGTTGGGCGGCGGAGCAGCAGTGGTCGGCGCGGGCCTGCAGGTGATTGATTCCGCTATGACGCCGCAGGCCCAAGCCGCTGACATTCAGGACAATGTCTACGAGCATTACAAGCCGGAGAACCAGCTCTATTCCTGCTGCCAGCAGTGCAACACCAACTGCGGAATCAAGGTCAAGATCCGCAACGGCAGGGTCGAGAAAATCGACGGCAACCCTTACAGCCCCTGGTGCATGACCCCGCAGATTCCCGAAGAAACGCCCATTGCCGAGGCGGCGCTGATGGAAGGTTCCTTGTGCCCGAAAGGGCATGCCGGTATTCAAACCTTGTACGATCCCTATCGCATCGTCCAGGTGCTCAAACGGGTCGGCAAGCGCGGTGAAAACAAATGGGAGAGCATTCCCTTTGAACAGGCCGTGCAGGAGGTGGTCAACGGCGGGGACCTGTTCGGAGAAGGGCATGTGGAGGGCTTGAAGGACATCGTGGTTCTTCGCGACCCGGCCATTGCCAAGGCCCTGGCCGACGACGCCAAGCTTGTGGCGGACAAAAAAATGTCCATCGCCGCATACAAGGCTAAGCATGCCGGAAACTTGCACTATCTGATCGATCAGGATCACCCGGATATGGGGCCGAAAAACAACCAGTTCTGCTTCAACTGGGGCCGGATCAAGAACGGCCGAGGGGATCTGATCAAGGACTTTTTCAGCAAGGCCTGCGGTTCGGTGAACTACCACGGTCACACCACGGTCTGCCAGGGCTCCCTCTATTTTTCCGGCAAGCAAATGAGCGATCAGTTCGTGGAAGGCAAGTTCACAGGAGGCAGCAAATTCTACTGGCAGGCGGACACGGGCAACGCTGAATTCGCCATTTTCGTGGGGGCCAACCCCTTTGAGGCCAACTACGGCCCGCCCTTGCGCGTGCAAAAGGTCACCGAAGGCACGGTAGACGGCAGGATGAAAATCGCGGTGGTTGATCCGCGTTGCTCCAAAACGGCCTCGCGGGCCTGGAAGTGGCTGCCCGTGGAACCGGTCAACGGCGTTCCGGCCATTGCCATGGCCATGATTCAGTGGATTATCGACAACAACCGTTTCGACGCCCGATACCTGGCCAATGCGAACAAGGCCGCCTCCCGGCAGGACAACGAGCCCACCTGGAGCCAGGCGGCCTGGTTGGTGAAGATTGATGCCGACGGCAAGCCGGGCACGTTTTTGCGTGGCTCCGACCTGGGACGACCCACGGAAACCAGGACCAAGAAGGACGACTCCACCTGGGAGTTTGACGCGTTTATCACCAAGTCCGGCCCGTTCTATAACTCCTTTGATCCCAACGATGAGACTACCGCTGTTGAGGGCGAACTGTTCGTGGATACGGTTCTGGAGAACGGCATTCCGGTTAAAAGCGTTCTGCAGATCATATACGAAGAGGCAAGGGCCAAAACCATCGACGAGTGGTGCGAGCTGGCCGGGGTCAATCCCGTGGACGTGGTGGATATCGCCAAGGAATTCACCAGCCATGGGAAAAAGGCCGTGGCCGACCTGCACCGCGGCGTTTCCCAGCACACCAGCGGGTTCTACAACGTGACCGCCTGGTACACGGTCAACGCCCTGATCGGCAACATGGGCTGGCAAGGCGGCCTGTGCAAGGCCACCAGCCATAACAGAGCCGGCGGCAGGCCGGGCAAGCCCTTTGATCTGACCAAACAGTATGCAGGCGGGATCAAGAACTGGGGCGTGAACATCATCCGACACAGCGCCGTGTACGATAAGAGCACGCTGTTTGAAGGGTTTCCGGCCAGGCGCACCTGGTACCCTTTTTCCACAGACATCTACCAGGAGGTCATTCCCAGCATCGGGGACATGTATCCCTACCAGATCAAGGCCCTGCTGCTGTACATGGGCGCGCCCAACTACGCCCTGCCCTCGGGCCACACCCTGATCGAGATCCTCAAGGACACCAGAAAGCTGCCCCTGTTCATCGCCTCGGACATCATTCTCGGCGAGACAAGTATGTACGCGGACTACATTTTCCCGGACACCACGTACCTGGAGCGCTGGGAATTTCCCGGGGCGCACCCCTCGGTTGCGCCGAAGGTTTTTCCCATCCGCCAGCCCGTGGCCGCGCCCCTGACACCTTCCGTGTCTGTGTTCGGCGAGGAAATGGCCATGAACATGGAGTCCATGATCCTGGCGTTCGCCGAGAGGCTGGGCCTGCCGGGCTACGGCGAGGACGTGTTCGGTCCCGGCGGGCACATGAAGCGCGAAGAAGACCTCTATCTGCGCATGGTGGCCAACGTGGCTTACGGGGGTACGGCGGACGAGTCGGACAAGGTGCCGGCGGCGGACGACGAGGAAATCCGAATATTCATTGAATCCAGGCGGCACCTGCCCAAAACCGTTTTCGACGCCGAGCGCTGGAAAAAGGTGGTGGGCGAAGAGGCCTGGCCCCATGTGGTCTATGTGCTCAACCGCGGCGGACGGTTTCAGGGCTATGCCCAGGCCTACAAGAACGAGCAGCTGGTGAACAAGTACGACAAGATGCTCGGCCTGTACTTCGAGAACCTGGTCACAACCAACCATTCCATGACCGGCAAGCCCTACGTCCCTCATCCGGCCTTCATCCCCGGGCCCACGGACTGCGCGGGCAATCTTATCGACGACCGGGCCGCCGGGTACGACATGACCCTGATCACCTACAAGTTCATTACCCAGACCAAGAGCCGGACCATCGGCAACTACTGGCTGAACGCGGTGTATCCGGAGAACTTCGTGGAAATCTCCAACCAGGACGCCCGGCGCATGGGACTGCACAGCGGTGATATGGTGCGCATCGTTTCAGCCACGAATCCCGAAGGCGTCTGGGATCTGGGCAACGGCGCCAAGGTTCCGATGCAGGGCCGAATCAAGGCCATGGAGGGCATTCGGCCGGGCGTGGTGGCCTTTTCCCTGGGCCACGGCCACTGGGCGCAGGGATCCATGCCCTTTGAAATCGACGGCAAGACCATTGTCCGGGACGTGCGTCGGGGCAAGGGCTTTCACGCCAACGCAGCCATGCGCGTGGACCCGATCCTGGGAAATACCACTCTGAGCGACGTGGTCGGCGGCAGTGCCGTGTTCTACCAGAGCCAGGTCAAGCTGGTGAAGGTGTAGGTTTTCCGCACGTTATCGGCAACAGAGGCCGGCGGAGGCGATGCATCACCTCCGCCGGCTTTTTATGGACAAGGATAAGGACAAAAGGCAAAAGCTCATCGGCTGGTTTTCAGTATGGCCAGCGGTGAGAAAAATGCAGGTTATCGTTTGATCAGGATCACCGGCTGCTTGGCGTGGCGGACCACATGGTCCGCCACGGAGCCCAGCAGCATGCCGGCAACATTGCCGCGTCCATGGGAGCCGAGAATAATGGCCGAAACGTTCTCTTCTTCGGCGATTTCCAAGATTTTGGTTCTGGGCTTGCCGGGTTCAATCCGTGTTTTGACTTCCAGTCCGGCGGCCTCGAGTTCCGCTGCCACCGGGGCGACTTGTTGGCGGGCCTCGTCCTGCAGTGATGCATGCACCTGCTCAGGAACACGGAAACATCCTTGCCGACCATAATGATGCCCTTGCGGATGCAGTCCATCTTCTTTTCGTCGATGACCCGCAACACGATGACCTGTCGGCAGCCAGATCCATAGAGTTTCTTGATTGATTCCATGGCCTTGAGCGAGACCTCGGAGCAGTCCGTGGGGTAGAGGATTTTTTCGAACATCAAAGCCTCCTTGTTGCTTGGGATCAGTGAAGCTTTCCTTAGAGTTGTGCACAAACGCCGGCCATGCAGACAAGGAGTTCGCTACCCAGCCAGATATTTCCTACATCCTCGTCATAAGGGCAGCCCAAGAGCGGAGAATGCTCCGGTCATCTTCAAGCCCATGTAGAACATCACCGCGATGAACAGGTATTTGAGCTGCTTGGCCGGCAGGAGGTGGGCCGTATTGGCGCCCACCACGGCCCAGGGAATGCTCACGCCGGCCAGGATTACCCATTGATACCAGTTCAGGTACCCTGTGGAATACGGGGGCAGGCCCATGACGCCCAGCCCGTTGATCCAATATGACATTGATCCGCCGATGGCCGTGAAGATCATCAGGGCCGTGGACGTGCCCACGGCCTGGTGCATTTTGAAGTTGAGCATGTAGACCATGATCGGGATCATCAAGACGCCTCCGCCGATGCCGATGATCCCGGAGACAATGCCCAACGGGATGCCCCAGAAAATGAACGCCGCCAGGCTGTCCACCGGTTCCTTGACGATTTGCGGCGGTTTGGCCGTGAGCATGCGCAGACCTCCGAGAATAACAGCCACGCCGAACGCCGTGGTCAGGACTTTCCCAGGCAAATGCGAAGCGATGAATGCTCCGCCAAAGGCTCCGAGTGCCCCGGCAATGCCAAAGGTCAACCCAGCTTTCCAGACCACGGCTTTTTTCTTGTAATGGGCGATGGCTCCGCTCAGGGCCGTGGGAATAACCACCAACAGATTGGTGCCGAAGGCAATGCGAATGGCAATGGTCGGGTCCACGCCGATGGACTGCAGGGCCCAGTACTGGACGGGAACCATGATGAAGCACCCGCCCACGCCCAATAGGCCCGAGGCGAATCCCACCCCCATGCCCGTGCACAGCAGGGCGATAATGTGAACGGCTTGCATTTCCATTGCTTGATCCTCCTGTATTTGTCGAAAAAGTGACCCTGGTCTTCTTATGCGTTTGGTTGATATCCGCGTGCTTGGCAAACGATGATCAGCCTCAATCCAACGGGATTGTCTTGATCGGTTTCTTGATGATCCTTATCATAAAAAATGGCGGTTTTTGAGGTAAATTTCAATGAGAATCAATAAAACTTGACAAACGGCCATTCCCAGTACATTATACTTTATTATTTAGCTAGTGCCTAATTGCAAAAGTAATAAATAAAATATAATGGCTATGACGACCCATTCACCGAAAGGAGGTTGCCATGGCCAGAAAGCCTCGCGTTATCAGTTGTTCCGAGCAGGATCGAGTCAA
>DSBL01000164.1 GCA_011049455.1 Desulfonatronum sp.
CAGGATTACGGAACAAAGTCAGGAAGACACAACCATGACCGAGACCGGCGACGTGTCTCAACGAGTGGCGGATATCGATTACTTCCTGACTGGTTTAATCTATTCCACGACTGAAGTGGCTGCCAGGGGTGCGGATCAGGGTATGCGATACTTCCAGTTTCAGTTCCGGCTGACCAATGCCCAGACCAATATCATCATGTGGGAAAAGGAATATCTTGTAAAAAGACAGGCTTTTTTTAACTGATTTCCACCAAGTTGTTTTATCAGAAGAAGAGACACAATCATCATACCCAATACCCAGCCTTGGACTTTTTTTAACCATATAATCTGCGACTAAAGGAGTTTTGCCATGAAGCGAGGAAGTTGTCTTTTGTTGTTTAGCATGATTGCCTTTCTTGGTTGTTCGGGATGCTACATGTATACCAACAATCCACCGCCTCGTCCGGCAATTATCGTCAATCCTCCTGCCACCCAACAACCACCGCCACAAGTTGAAGCCGAACCAGAGCGGCAGAATCCACCGCCCATGCCCCCTCATGGCGCTGTGGGCCGTCCTGTCAATTAATCTGGAGTCGACATGAACACCCGTGTTCATGTTTTTGTCATGGCGCTGTTATTTTATGCCATGGGCACTTTTTCGATACCTATCATAGCCCGGGACTCTTCCGAGTTTCTGGTGACCGGCATCGGCTACCCGCCCGTACGTGCGGAATCAAGCTCCCAGGCGCTGTTGATGGCCCGTCGCGCCGCTCTTCTGGATGCCTATCGAAATGCGTTGCAGCTCGAGAAAGACGCTGAGACGGAAGGTGATCGCTTTTTTCAGGGCGTGGTCGGCTTTCTTCGAAATGTAAAGATCGTGGATGAATCCTATCTTGACGACGGTGCAATCATGCTGACCGTTGCAGTCAAGGACGTTCAGGTTCAACCCAAGGTTAGGCGACCATCTCCTGTGATCGGCAAGCAATCGCCAAAAGCGCCTAGAAAGGTTCCCGGGCCAATGCCGGTGACCCTTCAGCAATGGATGGAGATCATTGAGCAGCTTGTTTTTTTTGATTTGGGTCGGGACGTTACATCGCCGACTTTGGAGGATCCATGATTCAAATTCGCACGAGGCATGCTTTTGGACGGCTGTTCATTGTTTGCCTTCTGGCCGGTGCATGTGCACTTCTTGCTGTAGCCGAGACGTCCCTGGCGCAGATTGATCCTCAAAGTCGGTTGATGGCCAGACGTGCAGCCAAAGCGGACGCTTTGCGCAACCTGCTGGAGCAAGTATACGGGTTGCGTTTGGATGCGACAACGACTGTTCGCGATTTTGTTTTGCAGCGCGACGTGGTCCGAACCCAGATCGCCGCAGTTATCCAGGGCGCGGAAGAGGTGAACTATTTCGAGCATCCGGACGGCATGGCCGAGGTTACGGTGTCCCTTTTTCTCGGGCCGTTGGAGGATGTGCTTGGGCGCAGGGTGTTCTTTGACGGTCTTGTTGTCGAAGCCACAGGATATGGCGCGCCCCGAGGCGCGACAGGGCCGGGAGGAGACAGCGGAACACCCGTAGGCTCCTGGGGGAATGTCCTCCGGGCCGAGGGATTTGGACTGCCGCCCAGTGATCCCGGCATGCATCCCACCGAGCGGCAATTGCTTGCCCGACGCGCAGCCCAGGCCGATGCCATGCGCAACCTGGCCGAGCGAGTCAACGGGGTTCAGGTGACCGGCGACACCGTTGTCCAGGATTTCATCACACGCAGCGACACCGTGCGCACCCGGGTCCGGACTTTCCTGCAGAACGCAAGAATTGTTGCGGAGCGACCCCTGCCCGACGGTGGATATCAAGTGGAAGTTGAAATGGAACTGGAGCCGTTGCGCCAATTTCTCAACACAATGCGGCCATGATGCGCCGTCAAGAACGGGAGGTTCATACCATGTTGAACATGTCACGTCTTTTCTTTCTTTTTTGCATGTTTCTTGTTTTGACCGGATGTTACATCGTTCCGGCGCAACAACCTGATCCCACCCCAGCGGCACCTCCTCCTCCTCCTCCCATCTGGGAACCATTGACTCTACGGGCATCGGGGCAGGGTGCTCCACCTGAAAAAGCAGTCAACCCGGCCCAGGCCCGAATGATGACGGAACGTGCGGCTAAACTCGATGGCTATCGCAATCTTCTCGAACAGGCTTACGGGGTGAACATTTCAGCCCAGTCCAATGTTCGCAACTTTATCTTGCAGAACGACGCCATCCGGTCCCGGGTGGACGCCTACATTCGCGGCGCCCGGGTGGTGGACACGATCTACCATGAAGACGGTGGAGTCGAGGTAATCATGGAAATCACCCTGGGCGACGACTTCCGGAGGATGTTTCCACGGTAATCATTCTGTTGACTCCATGATTATCCGTCCGGCTCTTGAGTGTTTCCAAGGGCCGGACGAAATCAAAAATTGGGGAAAATTAGAACAGTCTTTTCAGGACGTATAAACTGGCACCACTCCTCCGTTTTCCCCATTTTTTCCTTTCCCTGTTTGCGCGTCGTTTACGTCCACCGCCAAACTCATTTTCGGTTTCATTTTTTGCGAGGTATCGTGATGCATCATCGGTTTTTGCTCCTGATGGCGGCATTTTTTGTTGTTAGCATGGCCGGGGTCGGACTGGCCCAGGAGGAGTTTGTCGAAGCCGAGGGTGTTGCCGCCTTGATCAGCGGCAACACCGTTGTGGCCCGGGAGAAGGCCCTGGACGACGCCCTGCGCAAGGCCGTTGAGCAGGCCGTGGGGACGATCGTGTCGTCTGATACGTTGACCGAGCAGTATCGGGTCATCCATGACAAGGTGTTGGCCCAGACTGCCGGCTATATCCAGAGCTATTCCGTGGTCCGGGAATACCAGACCGGCGACATCTACCGGGTCGTGGTCCGGGCGCTAGTGGGGCGGGCCAATTTGATGGATGATCTGCGTGCCCTGGGTCTGTTGCATGTGCTTGTAGAACGCCCCAAGGTATTGGTGATTATCGAGGAAAAGGTTGCTGGAATTTTTGGAACCACTGCGTTTGAAGAGATGGGGCAGGCCGAGTCCACGTTCATGGAGCGACTTCTTCAGGCCGGCTTTACTGTGGTCGATGCGCAAACAGTGAAGTCGAATCTTTCCAGGGACCAGGCATTGCGCATTTTGGAGGGGGACGACGTGGCCGCGGCGGCCGCTGCGCTGCAATTCGGCGCCCAGGTAGTCATTTCAGGCAAGGCCTATTCCAAACAAGCCGGCGGCAGGCTGTACGGTAGTCAGATGCGTTCCGTGCAGGGGGTTTTCCAGGCCCGGGCCGTGAGATCCGACGACGGTCGGGTGATTTCGGCGCGCAGCGGCCAAGGCTCCGCTGCTCATATCGATGAAGTGCATGGAGGAGTCCTGGCCATTCAGAAGGCTGCCGACCAGGTTGCGGAAACCATGATCCAGGACATTGCCGCCCAGTGGCGTACCGAAACATATGGGCGAACAAGGCTTGTGACCATTGTCATCACCAATCTCGTTTCCTATCGGCATCTAGCGGCCATCAAGCAGTTTTTCGAAAGAGAAATGCAGGGCGTACAGGCCGTGTATCAGAGAAGCTTCACCATGGGCACGGCCGAACTGGCCATCGACTATAGCGGCAGTTCCGCCAACGTAGCTGATGAAATTTCCGTCAGGGACTTCACAGGCTTCT
This sequence comes from Desulfonatronum sp., assembly GCA_011049455.1. Taxonomy (GTDB): domain Bacteria; phylum Desulfobacterota; class Desulfovibrionia; order Desulfovibrionales; family Desulfonatronaceae; genus Desulfonatronum. The sequence continues at coordinate 3,682 of DSBL01000164.1, forward strand.
ACCTGGAACCGACCAACGTAACGCCGACCAGAGTGGATCTGCAGGCCGTTTTGCAGTAACAGTTTATGTTCATTCGTTGCAATTACTCAGGTAACTATTCAGCACAATCAGTTCGCGGCCGGGTTATTGCGTTTTGGCCCTGCCGGAACTCCTTCGCGGACATCGTAACATCAAGGGATTGCGCAATATGACTATGAACTTGCTTTTCCATGATGGGCAACCCCTTGATGAACGATGCCCAGCTCAGTCAGACAGCCGGCAGGGCCAAAACGCGACAATCCGGCCTTTTGGCGTAGTCAACGCAAATTGTGCTGAGCAGTCACCATTCGTTTTCTGAAAAGTCTTCTTTTTTTCGAATTTTTTACCAGCGGATGCCGAAAGGAAAAATGAACAATGAGAGCACGAAGTGATATTTTTGCAGTAATTCTTGCGTCAGTGATCTTTGCAGGCTTCTATTATGCGCCAGTTCCTGCTTTGGGGCAGAGCATAGACAGCTCACAGGAATCCATAGACGAGAGGACTCGCACTATTGGCGATATTTTACGGGAGCCTATACAGGGTGCAACTCCGGAAGAGAGGATGTCGAAGTGGCGTGAGAACAGGCAAGTGATGGAACGCCACCAGAGAATCATTGACGCCAACAGTTATGAAGTTTTCAAGAGTGATCCCAGGAAAAACCGACAGCTTCAATTCAAAAACCCTTACGATGAGCCGCTGCAACGCATGGAAGACAGGTACGATGAGATCATGAAAGTGCGTGAGCAATTGCACGATTGGGAACAAAAGTTGAACAAAATGAATGAGCAAGCGGCCCGTCGGTTTATAAAGCAGATCGGTGACGAAATGATCGATTTGTCTCCGAAGCCTGTTCCTTCCGTGCCCGGTCAGGATCTTTACGACGCAATCAATTATGATGCCTCGAAGCTGAAAGATGCCGCGCGCAATTTTCAAAATGTCAAGGCATTCATCCGACAGCTACAGGAAGACAAAGAATTAATTTCCGAGCCGTTGCGTGAAGCGCATGCTCTTCGTCAGGAATTGCGTGAAATGCACGAAAATTTTACCGAAATTGTTGATCGTAATCACAATCCGGAGAATACGACATATAGGGAACGTTATAAACAAGACACTGATTCCCAGAAGCAAGGACAGAAAGATAGAATATCCATAGCCGAAGAAGAACGAGAAACACGACCGCCGAAGGACCAAAACGGGCAGGATCATCCAGGACCGGAAAGCGATGCTCTTTCCGATGGCTATACTGATAAGGAAACTGGCACTGATGTTGATACCGATTCCGATATCGGTATTGACCCTGACACTGCAGTGGACCCTGATTCTGATGTCGAGACGGACGCTGATATCGATGGTGATCCGGATGTTGACTCTGATGCAAACGGTGATTCGGAAAACGATGCCAATGATGATTCAGATACAGGTGTAGACACTGACACGGCTGCCGAGACGGACACTGACATCGACGCCGATACCGATCCGGATTCAGGTGTTGGTGTTGATACAGGCACCGAGGTTGATGCCGATGCTGATGCCGACAATAATTTTGATGCCCGCAGGAAAACCAACAGGGACGATGATTCCGGATCCGATGCCGAATCTGACATTGATACTGATGCGTCAACCGATACGACTGCCGATGCACAAACTCCACCTGATACACCTGCAATTGGCGCGGACCAGCCCTCTCCTCCCTCGGCTGAAGGATCGGATGACCAGTCGACAACCATTGAAAAAGGCCATGTGCAGGATTCCAAGGGCCGGATTACTGTGACGGAAACCAGGGACAGCCAGGGAAATTTGATCAGTGTTACACATACCACCACGGACAGTCAGGGCAATGTGATTGAAAAGACGGAATACAAGGAAGGACGGGGCGAGGGCAAGACAACGCGAACGAAGAATGACGTTTTTGACCCTCGTGCGGACCGCAACATCCGGAAAGGCACGCCCTGGGGGGGCGAGAATGTGGACATGGCCAAGGTGGATAAACTTACCGAGGGATTCGCCGGAGGGGTCCCGGACAGACAGCAGACGGCCAGTTCAACGGATCTGCCCGGCGGCGGGATTACAAGACCTATTCCCGATGATTACGCGTCGGATTTCACCATGACGCCCGGCCGGACCGATCCAGTTTCTTCGGCTGCAGATCCAGACCCGGGTTCGCCTGCATCCACCGGAAGCCAGCACCCCAGCGGGGTCA
>DSBL01000155.1 GCA_011049455.1 Desulfonatronum sp.
AGTACACTTCCCGTCTGGACATCAACGCCATAGTTGTTCCAACCGTGGCCCGGCGCATCGATGATCTGCTGGCTCAGGCCTCGTCTCTATAACCGCATTGGCGCAAGGTCTTGCCGGCCACGGTCAAAAATTTTTGCAAGGACTGGGAAGACATTTCCTCCTTGTAACTGCCTTGCTTGCCCCTGCGGAAAAACGCCCTGTCCCGCGGCCAACTCGGATCATCCAGGCCGGCTGCCTGTTCCTTGCGCCGCAGCGTCGTAAACGAGCATTTTTCGTACACTGTCCGCAAAGCCGCCGGGGTTCGTTCAAGCCCAACGAATCGACAGACCTTTTCCAACTCCGGCAACGGATCATGGAGCAGATGTTCATACTTTACGGTGATCATATCTGCGCCGTGGGCGTTTTGCCGCCATTGTCGAACATGTTCATGCCAGGGACAGGGAAAAAGAAACTGTCCGGTTTCGATCATCAGATCCATGTTTGCGCTGTCGCCGTAAATCGCCTTGTTGTAATGATAATAGGAAACCATCACGTCCCTGCCGTCACGCAGCAGATAGATTACCTTCCTGTATTCCGGCCGGGGCAGGTGATGGCTTTTGAAGAACATCTGTTCGCGAATTCGCTTGTAGAACTTCTTGCGATGCAGGTCCGGGACGTTTTCCTGAATCAAGGCGTCCGGCGCCAGTTCCGGGTCCACGCCAAAGGCCAGGCCCGAGACGATGTTCTGAAACCAGGTATTGCCGGACTTGGGATAGCCGACGATGAACACGTCCTGATCCGATAGCTCGGTCCGCGGCGACAAGCCAAGATACCCAGGAATCCGCACATCCATCCGCTTGCGGAGGAATTTTTCATACTTCTTGCGAATTTTCGAAGGAAGAAAGGCTACGACGTCTTTCATGAGCATACCAAGTTGCAGACAGGGTTTCCAGAGATTGGCGCAAAAAGACATTCTGCACCAAGCTTGTTGACCGTTGACGGTTGAAAATTGGTTAAAACACAATGGAGTCGCTTATTATCAAAGCAGGGGAAATCCGTCATCAGACTTTTTGCAGTGGCATCCTTCACAGATCGAACCAAGCCGTGGGATCGGGTAAAAAACGTTGTCTGCCCACCCTGAGGTTTTTCACATCCAATCTTAGAGGAATGAGCAGTCCGAGCATGGTGGCTCCAAACGGGATTTTTCGAAACACCCCGCGATACAGTCTGGCAGCCCTGATCTCCCGCTGCGTGAAATACTGAGCCGTGACCTTTTCCCGCTCCAGACGATGCGCTTCACGGGTTTGCATGTCATTGGAAACCCCGCCCGTGCGAAACAAGGCCACTGGCCGCTTGACATACGCAGCGCTGATGTTGTGCAGCAAAAAGGCTCGCAGCAGCCATTCATGGTCCGCAGCTATACGCAGATGCGCATCGAAAACTCCGCAACGATCAAACACGGATCTCCGGTAAAACAAGGCCTGCTGGGTGATGGTCCGTTCCACCAGGGTCAGCCGGTTGACCTGGCGGTGTCTGCGGTAGTTATGGGCCAACGGGGCGCCGCTGAGCAAGATCACGTCGCCGAAAGCAATATCCACATGATAGCGCGACAGGCACTGTCCCATAATGAGAAGCACGTTCTCGTCACAGAGCATGTCGTCGTCGTTGAGAAAGTGCAGGGCATCTCCGGAAACCCGATGCACGCCTTTGTTCATGGCCTGATAGATGCCGCTGTCCTTTTCGCGTACGTGATGCACCGGATAGGACACGCTGTCGGCATAGTCCTTGATAACCCCGGTTGTCTCGTCCGTGGACAGGTTGTCCACGATGATGTGCTCACACGGCGGCGTGTTCTGCGATTTCACGCTGTCCAAGCAGGACCGGAGCATAGCGGCCCTGTTCCAGGTCGGCGTAACAATGGAAATATTCATGGCCGCACCACTTCCCACCACCGCTTGGCTCGTTCAGCCCAGGAAAAATCCGCGCAACGCCGACGCGCCTGAGATGTCAGCGTCGAGGCCAGGTCAATGTCATCCGCAAGAGTCTGGATGCATGCGGCCAAATCCCGGTGATCCCCCGGTGCAAAAAGCAGGGCCTCCTGACCAGGGCGCAGCACGTCCCGGATGGAAGGCAGATCCGCAGCCAGGATAGGCCGATTCAATCCCAGGTAGTCATAGGCTTTGGTGATGGCCACGTATGGCATGCGGCCCTTTGCCAGGGCCGGGATGACCAGGGCGTCCACGCTGCGCAACGCCTCGGGCAGTTGCCCCGGCGGTACCGGACCGTGCAGTTCCACCGCAGCAAACGTGCCGAATTCAGCCCGCAACCGCGCGCTGACCGAGGCCGGGCCGCCCATGACCACAAGCTTCAAAGGATGGTCCACAGCGGCGACGATCTGCGGCCAGGATGCCAACAGCCAGCGTACCCCCTGTTCCTCGTAGAGCGAGCCGACATAGGCCAGCGTGAATGGTTCTCCGGACGCCTCGCGCCGTTCGGTCGCGGCCGCAGGATCAAAGCCGCAGGCCAGACCCAGGGCGGCCGTTGGTTTGTCCGGGTGCAATGCGCACACCTGATCGCGCAGGGCGCTTGTCGTGGTCACGACCACATCGGCGCACGCCAGAGCCTCGCTCTCCTCAGCGGTTTGCCGGGCTGCGGCGCCGTATTCCAGAAACGCCAACTGGTGGACTTCGTAGACCGTGCGTACGCCCGGCAGCAGGTTGTGTCGTCGGCAAAGAAAACGAAACAGCTTGAGAAAGCTGGCGCAGGCCAATATGTCGCCAAAACGGCGCTGTTTGCGCAGAAAAAAAACCACGGACCAGAAATATACGGCATTGATGGTCACGCCGCGCCCGCCGCGCGGTTTGCGGATACTGGGCAGGGCCCGCACACGAAGATTTGGCACCGGGTCAAGTCCTGCCGCGGCCAGGGGGTCCACTTTGGACAAGCGCCCGGAATGGACCAAATGCACCATGATGTGGCTGTTCGTTCGGGCCAGCCACCAACAGTGCCGCAAGCAATACAGGGCATGGGCCGAGCCGTCGCCGACATCCTGATTGACGATGAAAAACAGGTTGTTCATGGTCCGGGCGACCTTCCAAGCACCGTGTCACAGGCATGCAGCACCCGCTTTACGGAAATCCGCTCGGCCGGTCTTGCACCAACAACCTCGCCTTCCTCTTGGGGCTGAACCACCACATGCCGCGTGCGCCACGGCGCCCATTCCACAGGACTGGAGCCGATGAACAAGGCCACTGTGGGGCAGGCGCAGGCCGCTGCCATGTGCATGGCCGCGGTGTCCACGCCCACAAACAGTCTGGCCTTGTACAGCAGCCCCGCCAGTTGCGCCCAGGACGCCTGGCCGTGCGTACTCACAATACGCTGGGGATCAATGGCGCAAAGCTGCTCAGCCAGGCGGATCTCTTCCGGATCCGGTCCCGCACTGATCACGATACCGTGGAGACGTTCCAGAAGCCGGGTGCACAGAGTTACCCAACGTTCGGACGGCCAGCGCTTGATGCGCCAACGGGTTCCCGGATGAACCACGGCGAAATCATCAAACATGTCCGTCGCGGGCCAGGGCTTTGCCCGATCGCGATCAAAGCAAAGACGGGGAGGAGGCCCTGTAAGCGGTGCGGGTAGACAGTCGCTGGTGGTGATGTAATCCTTTTCCACTTGATGGCTTTGATACCAATAAAAATGGGAAAAGTCGGTAAAGGTTTTCCTCCACCACCAGTGCAGGGGCTTGCCCGCTGCATTGGTGCAGCGTCGCTTGGCCCCGCAGAGCGAGGCCAGCCAGCGGCCACGATCCCCGTCACCCAACTCAAAGACATAGTCAAAGCGTTCACGGCGAATAGCCGCAGCCAGGGTCAGGTCCGCCCACCAGTTCCAGGGGCTGCGCCGCTCCTTTTCCGGGGCCGCTGCCGTGAGCACCCGGTCAATATCCGGACATCCCGCTAAAACCGTCTCACACCCCCTGCGGACCACGACCCAGATCAGGGCCTGGGGATAGGTCTGGCGCAGAGCGCGAACCGTCGGGCTCAAAAGCAGGGTGTCGCCGATATGCTTGAGTTTAATGAACAAAAATTTCATGGACAATGGATGCCTGAACATCATGGCGACATTTTCTGGTCATGATTGTCGATTCGAGGTGCCGGGCTGCGCGGGAATTTGCAACAGGGAAGACACGTGAGCGCGGCCTGTGCCCGACGGGTTGGATCGCCTGGGACAAACGCCATATTCGCTCTGGGCGGTTCAACGTTCTCCCACCAGCCAACGCCAATACCAGAGTTTCTGCCAAAGAGGATTCTTGCTCCGGACAAAACGGACCGGCCTGGAGCGTTCCCGCAACACCTCCCAGTGGAAGCGCAAAAACATCCGGCTGTGCCCGGCGTCGCGTCCGAAGTTCTTCATTTCGAATTCCTTGCGGGCGTCAATGGGAGTATTGTGGGCAAGATCGCGCTCCAGACCGTGATAAGCAGCTTCCCGGTCAATGTCGACGCGGGGGATGCAGCGATACTTCTTGGGCAGGTAGCGTTGTTTGGACCCGTGGTATTTCTGAAATTTGACAAAGCGATAATCTTCAGCCCCGTAGTGGCCGCAGAATTCCTCATCATACCCGTACAGCCGCAAAAACCTGGCCCGGGAAAGCAAAAAGGTGTTGGAGTGGCCGTGACGCATTTTCCCGGTCACCGGGTCAGTGCGGTATATCTTGAAAAAATTTCGGCCGCACTCGGGCCGCTCAACCATGTATGCCAAAGTCTGTTCCGGAAATTCATGGTCGATATCCGTAAGCAGCACCTTGTCCGAGGCCGCGTAGACCATCCCCAGGTTTCTCGCGCCGCCCTGGTTCCAGGGAATGTCGTCCACGATCCTCAGCCAGGTCAGGTTCAGATCCAGATCCGGAGGACAGACCCGCAAGGGCGAACAGTCATCCACGACCACGAACTGGATTCTGTCCAGGACCTCCGGCGCATAGGCCGCATAGCGGCCCAACAGTTCGAGCACCGCATCCGGGCTTTGTTGATCCAGATAAAAGTGCGTGACATAACTCAGGCCGATGTGGGATTTATCCATATGCATTCGTTGCATGGGTTAATCGCGCTTGCTTTTGGCGGTAGCCACAAGCCCTTGAAACAAGGACTCCATCCTGTGGCCCATGTGCTCCATTGTAAAGGTTGTTCGGACCATGTCCTGGGCGTTTTGCGCCAACAGAGCGCCAAACTCCGGGTGTCGCAACACACGTTCCATTGCCGCGGCCAGAGTATCCGCATCGCCGGGCCGGACCAACAATCCGGTATGTTCATGCTTGACGATTTCCGGAATTCCGCCCACGTCTGAGCCCACAAAAGGGCAGCCGGCGAACATGGCCTGCAGACCGGCCTGGGGGATGCCTTCGTTTCTGGTGCTGGCCAGGACGGCCACGTCCATGCCCCGGAAAAACGACCAGACATTTTCCTGGTGACCGACCAGGAGTATGCGATGGCCCACCGGACTGTTGCGAATCCTTCGGGCATAGTCATCGCGCACCGGCCCCCCGCCCACCAGGAGCAGGACGCTTTCCGGCACCAGCGGGGCAAGCCGTTCAAAGGCGTTGATCAGGACATACTGCCCTTTCCAACTGCGCAAAACGGATACTTGGCCCACAAGCAGGGCCTTGGATGGCAGCCCCAGACGCTGCAGCAAGCGCCTCTTGGCCTCCGGCCGAAAGGGCATGTCCGGCGCCACCACCCCCGTGGGGATGGAACTGACTTTCTGTGCACCAAGAGCAAAGGTGTCCTGCAGGTTGCGGCGGATCATTTCCGCCGTGGTCACAAC
>DSBL01000070.1 GCA_011049455.1 Desulfonatronum sp.
CAGCGTAGCATTATACCATCTTTTTTGTTCAGCTAACCCCGGAAGCCGAATTCAATGCTCTCGTCGGGATGATCGCTGGGGAATGGCGGCTTGATTGACGATGACTTTTTGCAGGGACATCTGACTTCATGGATAACATTTTCAGCGCTGCGGTATCTGACGAAACGGCCCTTGGATTTGTATAGACCCTGCAAGACGGGATTGATGCAGTATGAGCATTGGTACGGACACCCCCGGCCGACCATGACCTGCCCCTCATAAGCCCGAAGCGGCAACAATTTTTCATACTTGAACAGCTCCCTGTCTACTGTCGGCAATGCATCAAGGTCCTGCATAAGAGGCCTGACCGGATTTCGAATAATCTGTCCATCAACCTTGAACCAGAGGTTCTGGATGTCGGTCGGTTTGCTTTCCCATCTCTGCAGAAGTTCATCCATGGCCTCTTCACCCTCTCCAACGCAGATCATGTCAACAGCCGTGTGAGCGATGGTTTCTTCAGGTGCAATGGTCGGATGAACGCCTCCAAAAAGAATCGGCGCGGAGCAGACTTTTTTGATCTGCTCGGCCAGTTCGCAGGAAAACAGAAAGTCGCCCGTGGTTGTTGAAAATGCGATAATGTCCGGCTTGAAATCATGTATTGCCTTCATCGCCTTACGCCGGGACATGCCGTAGGTATAATCGATGAGAGCAGTCTCATGCCCACGGGCCTTCAAGAATGCCGATAAGCTGCCGATGCCGAACGATATGTTTTCGTATTGGAGAATGTTCGGAAAAACAAAAAGAATTTTCATGGGTTTCACCTCAGCAACCACGTTTTGGGTGATACATTTTTATCGAAAGAGAGCAGGCATGACCAAACCACCCCTCTTCTGCCAGGCGGTATTGCATCATTATCCTCCAGATTCACGCAAGGCCTGCCCATCGCCGCAGTGAGCGTCCATATCTGGCGCGAAGGATGCTTGACAGAGGGGCCCGTTCCGAACCCGGCAGTCTGCGCAAAAATTCGCCGCTGATGCGTACGATCCGATCCGGCGAATCCCCCGGACAATTTGTCGGCCGACCGGGGAGCACTCCCCACCAGAAAGACTCGTAGCCCAAAGTGCGGGCAACCCTGATCGCAGCGTCGGTCCCGTCGTAGCGAGGAAAGGCAAGATGGCGAACCGGCTTGCCCAGTTTTTCCTCCAATATCCGCTTGGCCAGGAACAGGTCCTCCTTCAGGGAGCGGCCCGGGGCCCGGGCCACGGCCTCGTTCATGTCCGCGTCCGCGCCGCACAAAGGCACGGGTTCTGGCCAGCGAGGGACATACCGGTGTTCCAGACTGTGCGACTGGATGTCGACGATTCCGGAATCACTGAGAGCGGCCAGTTCCTGCCAGGTGCAGGGTCGGCGCTCCCTGTCCTGCATCGCCTCGGCCAGGTCGTGAAACCGGGGGGCGGCAAAGGCCACGGCCTGGCAGTTGTACTTTTTCAGCAGGGGAAAGGCGACCTGGAACAGGTTCCGTGAACAATCGTCAAAGCTCAAAACGACCGACGGGTTTTCGGGAAAAAATTCCCGGTTCAGGTACGCCAGCAGGACGTCAGCGGAGAGGGTATCGTAGCCGTTTTCCCGGAGATGGCAAAGATCCTGCTCCAGATCCGGCCCAGAGGCGATATGGTAGCAGAACACCGGGACAGAGTCGACCAGAGGCTTCGGCTTGCGGGCAAGGATGAAATCCGGGACCGAGCCCGTTGCCGCGCAACGGATCTCGGGCCAGTTCTTGTTCCAGGTGTTTCGCAGATGACGGAGCATGTTAACGGTGGCTGGAGGGTGAGTGAAGAACCTGTTCGTAGATGCCTGTCAGCTCCCGCACGTGATGCTCCACGGAAAATCTTTGCACAAAACGCCGCGCATGCGAGACAATCGTATCAGACAGTTCCCGGTCGTCCAGTAGCCTGCGAACCTGTTGAACCAGCGCCGAAGCATCCTTTTCCGGGGCCAGGACCCCCGTCTGGCCATGCGTAATCAGTTCCGGCAGGCCTCCCACCCTGAAGGCCGCCACCGGGCGGGCCGCGGCCATGGCCTCGATGGCGCAAAACGAAAGCCCCTCCATGAGCGACGGAATCAGCAGCACGTCAATGGCCGCGAGGATGTCAGGGATGTCTGAACGGTGACCGGTGAATCTTACTGCGGATGCCATCTTATGCTCAGCGATCACCTGATCACAAACTTGCCGGTCCGGCCCCTCGCCGACAATCAGCATTCGAACGTCGGGATGTGTGGCCAGCAATTCCGGCATGGCCGGCAAAAAAAAAGCCTGCCCTTTTTCCGGAGAAAGGCGTCCGATAATGCCCACGACAGGCGCGTCATCCGGCAGGTCGAACTCGGCGCGAATTTTTGCGCGCGCCCCTGGAGACGCGTTCGCTGTCATGAGCAGATCGATCCCATTGTAAAGGACTGTCACACGCTCCGGCCTCACTCCGAACTCTCTGCGAGCCAATTCGCCAACAGCATTGGAGATTGCCAGGCACCGGTCCGTCCAGTCAGCCATGGCGCGGTGCAGGCTGCGGAAAAAATATCCGGGCACACTGGTATCATGCAGATGCATGATGACCTTGCGCCGGCAAATGCGCCCGGCTGCTCGACCAAGCAGGATTCCTTTCATGCCGGCGGCATGGACGATGCCGACGTCATGCTTCCTGATCAGACGGAGCAGGTCGGACAGGGCCAGAGGATCCCACTTGCTCCGGTTCAGGAAGATCGGATGTATTCCCTGAGCTTCCAGCTTTTCCGCCACGGGGTGACGGTCACGCAAAAAGCAAACGTGGACATCAACACCGCCAGCCAGCACACCTGGAAGGACATTCAAAAAATAGGTCGTGGCCCCTGTGGTCACACCGTCAGGGTAGCCCAGGTGGTCGCTGAGGAAAAGTACGCGCATCGTCTTACTGCCCATTATTCGGTAACTGCCTCACCAGATGCTGTTGCGAACATTACGTTTGTGCTCATGGCTGGATGACCTTGTTTTGGCTTCGTCGCTTGTTTGACTGAACGTGGCATCGTTCGTTGAACCATTGCCAAACGCAGGCTGCCCGCGCTTTTGTTCTCCGACTGCAATGGTTCGACGGTACGAGGCCAGAGAGGGAAATGAACGAATTTGTCATTCCACGCGGGTGAAGACAACGTGATCAATGGTCATGTCCGCGCGTCCAAGATAGATAAAGGACATATTCAACGGCAGGTTGTTCCTGACTGTAAAAGAGGCCTGAAAAGGGTGGCCGGCCATCACGTCAATGCCTGGTCCTTCTTTGGTATTCCAGTCCAAGTCAAAGTGTAAAACGCCCAATGTCATTCCAGCTTCAGCGGCTGTGGTAAAGGCCATGGACACGTCATATCGTCCTGGTTCCAAAGGGAGCTTCGGTCCATAGAAAATGATTCGCTGAGCTTCATGCTCTTTGCGGAACACAAGACGTCCATACTCCAGGTCCGTGTACCCGGCATGAAAAAAAATGGGGGCGGGTAGGGATATGGATTGCCCCGGCTGGAGAAAAGGCCACCTCCCGGCAGTCAGCAGGGCCGAGTCAACCTCAACTGCTCCTTCCACTTGCTGCATGGAAAGGGAAATTTCCGTATACGTATCAATGGGTGCGAAAACGTCAATCCAACTCCAGTCCTCATGATCGATGAACACCTCCTGCTGGGAAACAGTCGCATCTTCCTTTGTGTGCACTCGTGCTTGAATTCGTCCTTTCCCCCTGGCTCTGACCATCCATCGCAGCTCTGGGGCAGGTGGAGATCCTGTCAAAGAAAGCGTCACGGATGACAGGCCGTTGTTCAGGGAAACATACGCTCCCCCGCTGGCCTGTGGATCATGGAGGACTTCTGCATTCTCAAGGATGGATTTTTCCATCTCCATATGTCTAGCTGGAAAAAACGACGTCCAATCATCCAAGGTTTGGATGTCTCCAGGGGCATGTTCTTCCGAGGATTCAAGTATCCTGAAAGCCCAGACACTGCCGTCCTGACGTAAAAAACGGAGGCGCGGATGCTCCAGATACGTTTTGATGGAATAGGAGATCGGAAAGGGCGCCACCTTCTCCGGATACAAGTCTTCATGCAGGATAAGGTACCTGATTCCCCTGGAGAGCAGGTTCTCGATTTGTTCATTGGATAGATAGCCCTGATTGATGCTGTAAAACCGCAGAAAAACATCGTCAAAATAGGACTGGCTGAAAATGGGTGAGTATCCGTTGATGATCCGGATCCGGTAGCGAATGGCATAATACTGGTACAACGACGCAAAATGACTGTCTCCGGGCCAAAGTGTGAGGATCAGTGCGCGTGCGTCTTCTCCAGGGACGCCTTCGGCATCTTCAGCCACTGCGGCATAGGCAGTCTGTTGGTTCTGAAGCAGGGTCAGTCTGGGATTGCTGAGCTTCGGATATTCAAAAAACAGCAGGACAGCCACTAGCAGGATGCAGGATACCCGCCACCACCTTCGAGCCGGACCAAAGTGCACCAGCGCGACCAACGCCAGGACACCGGCAACTGCCAGAATGGTCGGCATCAGACAGAAAATCTTTCCTGCTTGTCTGAGCATCGCATACGGCGGGATGATTTCACGGGCCAGGATGTAAAGGCCTCCGTGAAGCGGGCCGTGCGGGCCAAGTGCCAAAATCGCGATCAGTATCGCCCCCAGGATGAGCATGACCCAAAACAACATCGGCTGGAATTTCTCTCCAGGGCTTTGCCAAAAAGATCTGAACATGAGGAGGCTGGCGATGAGGATCAGGCAGGGCATGGTCCATCCCACATGTACCTGGCTGGATATGTTCGCGTCTTGCCAAAAGAGAAAACCATGTATGGTCGGCGAAAAATATGCCACCTCTCTGATGCTTCGGCCTTCGGCAATTTGGCTGTCTTCCAGATGCGACGACAGGCTTGCCACACCTACGCCCACGATGAGCGCCGCAAGGATGACGGGCGACAGGGCTTGAGCAATGGCAACAAGTCGTGACGTTATGTTTCCTGTCATTGTTGATTTGGCGAACAGGGCCAGGAAACACCAAGCAGGGGCGATCAATGCACTGAAAAAGAAAACGTGAATATCTCCAACATACAACATGATCAGGGCAGCTCCGGCAATCAGGCCCCCACGAAGCTTCCCGTCTCGTACGGCAATATCCAGGCCAAGAATAAACAGCGGCACCCACATCATAACGAAACCCGTGGGGCTCGCGTCGAACAGATTTTTCCAGCGATACGGAAATATCAGCACAAAGACGCTGAACAGAGCCACGATCCACTCGTCGCGGCAATACCGGCGCAGCAAGAGCCAGGTAAAGAGCATGGTCAGCCACAACGAGATCACTCCGGTTATGTTCATGCCAAAAGCCTGGTTGACCATTGCCGCACCCAAGGCGTAAAAATAGGAAAACGGTGCGTAGTAACCTCCTGGAGAATACAATGGTGCATCATCCCCGGTATTGAATTCATACAGGTTATAAAACCAGGGGGTCGTTCCCTGGAACCATTCCTTGACCAGTTCAAAAAAGTACAACAATTGCAAGGAATCGCCGGGAATCATGTACTGAATCTGTTGATCATCGCCTCCGTGCGCTGAAACCGTGATCGCGCTTGTCACATGCAATGGCAACGGCCAGGATAAAATCATCCAGACCAGAACGGTCAAGATGAACGAGACTGGGAAAAGAAAACGCATTTTCATGTGACGGATTCCGTGTGCAGTGCTATTTATGC
>DSBL01000134.1 GCA_011049455.1 Desulfonatronum sp.
ACGTCATGGACGCCCTACTACTCCCTTCATGTCAGCTGGGCTTACCGACCACGTCTGGAATATGAACGAATTGCTCAAAACACGTCCTGAAAACCTTGTCATTTAAAAGGGACCACGACCGAATTGCCCGTGCACAGAAAAAGAATCTTGGGCTTGGACATGTATCCCCCCTGAAGGTTTGCAGTTTGGTTACCCGAAAAAATGGCCGTAGATCATGCCGCTGATCGTGGCCATGACCACCACCAGGGCCACGAAGACCATGGTTTTCTGGGTGCCCATGATACTGCGGATGACCAGCATGTTCGGCAAACTCAGGGCCGGGCCGGCCAGCAGCAGAGCCAGGGCCGGGCCCTTGCCCATGCCGCTGCCCAAAAGTCCCTGCAGGATGGGCACTTCGGTCAACGTGGCAAAATACATGAACGCGCCGACAAACGAGGCAAAGAAGTTTGCAGCCAGGGAATTGCCGCCCACTAAGGCGCTGACCCACTGCGAGGGGATCAGGCCTTCGCTGCCTGGACGCCCCAGGAGCAAGCCGGCCACGAGAACGCCGAACAGGAGCAACGGAAGAATCTGCTTGGCAAAAATCCAGGAGGAGGAAAACCATTGTCCCAATTCGTCTTCCCGGGTGCTGATCACCGCGGACAGGCCGATGAATCCGACCACGAAGGCAATGGTCGGCTCTTGGGGAAAGGCCAGGGCCAAGGCTGCCGTGGGCAGGGCGACAAGGGCCATGCGAGACCAGGGCAGGCCGAACCACAAGGGCAGAATCACGGCCAGTCCCAAAGCGAAAAGGGCGGTGAGCAGCCATTTGGCGGAGTAGATTGTCGCGAAAAATCCTCCTGCTTCGCCCGGAGCGCCCCAGTTGGCAAAGACCAGAATGCCGATCATGCTCGCAAAGTACAGGCCGTTTTGGGCCAACCCCCGGCTTGGTTCCTCCACGGGCAGCTCCGCCATCTGGGCGGCCTTGTCCGTCTCTTCCCGGCGGTAGAGCAGGTGCATGATCAAGCCGATGGCCACGGCGAAGACGATGGCGCCCACGGCTCTGGCAATGCCCATTTCCGGGCCCAGTACACGGGCCGTAAGCACGATGGCCAGTATGTTGATGGCCGGTCCGGAATACAGAAACGCCGTGGCCGGGCCGATTCCCGCGCCCATCCGGTAGATGCCCGCGAACAGCGGAAGGATGGTGCAGGAACAGACCGCCAAAATAGATCCGGAGCAGGAGGCCACGCCGTAGGCGCAGGCCTTGTTGGCCTGGGGGCCCAGGTACTTGAGCACGGAATTCTGGCTGATGAACACGCCGATGGCGCCGGCAATGAAAAATGCCGGGATCAGGCAGAGCAGGACGTGTTCCTGGGCGTACCACGAGGCCAGCTGCAGGGCCTCGTGCACCGCGTTGTCAAAGCGCGGGGTGCCCACCGGCAGATAGTACACGGTTAAGAAAACCGCCACGATGGCCGCCAGGGCTTTCCATTCATTTTTCCAGTTCATGCGAGTACCTTTTTTGGATATGAATACATAAAAAAACGGTAACTACTCAGCTGCGTTCCGGCTTGTCTCGATTTTTCGGCCTCGCAACTCCTTCACCGGCTTCGTAGCATCGAACCATTGCGCGAATAAACAGCATTTTGTGCTTCATGCGTCCGGCAATGGTTCGATGAACGAATCCTGGTTCAGTCAGACAGGCGACGCCAAAAAATCGAGACAAGCCGGAACACTCCGGGTCTTGTTGTGAGATGTGCTGAGTAGTTACAAAAAAACATTATTCCCGCCTGCGCGGGAATGACGTTTCACACCTCTCCTGCCACATCAACCCCCAAACGTTTCCACTGCGTCAAGATGTCCTGCTTGGACATGAATCCTTCGTGTCGAAAAAGTTCCCGGCCATTGGCGTCGAAAAAAATCTGCGTGGGGATGATCCGGACGCCGAACGGTCTGCCGGCCCCGGGATTCTTCCAGACGTCGATGAAATGCGTGGCAAAGACATCCGCGTATTCGACCTGCAATTCCTTGAGGATCGGGGCCATCAGCTTGCAGGGGACGCAACTGTCCGCGCCCAGATCCACCATGCGCGGCAAGGGCGAGGGATTGCCGGGCAAAAGGCTCGGGTCCAGGCCGTTGGTAGATTCTTGAACCGTGCGTTGGCCCTGGGTTTCCATGGGGGTTGCGTTTACGGCTTGGCGTTGATCGTTCTGATACGTGTGGATAAGCACGATGACACCGAGAATGCAGATCAGGACAACGGCAATCCCGAGGAGTTTCTGAGAGCGCATTGGAAATCCTCATAAGACGTTGAAAAATGGTGACTATTCAGCTCAATCAGTTCGCGGCCGGGTTGTCGCGTTTTGGCCCTGCCGGAACTCCATCGTGGGCCTCGTAACATCAAGGGGTTGCGCAGTACAAACATGACATTGCTTTTTCATGATGGGCAACCCCTTGATGAACGATGCCCAACTCAGTCAGACAGCCGACAGGCTCAAAACGCGACAACCCGGCCTTTCTGTGAAGCCAACGCATATTGTGTTGAGCAGTTACGAAAAATGATGATTACGCCGTGGCTACGTTTCCAGAAACGGCAACGCGATAAAGTACAACCCCAGCAGGCCGATGAGCGTGCCCGCGCCGCGTTTGAACCACAGCCCGCCGACTGCCATTGACCGGCTTTCCAGAATGCGCCGGACCAGGGCCGTGGAACTGCCGGCAATGACAATGGGAATGCAGTGGCCGATGCCGAATAGGACGATCAACAAGATGCCGTTGGCCAGCTGCTCCTGGATGGTGATGATGGCCAGGATCGGGGCGATGAATCCGAAAGTGCAGGAGCCTGAAAGCACGCCGTAGGCCAGACCAAGGATCAACGCTCCGGAGCGGCCGGAAACCCTGAGTTTGCTCATCAAGCCGGTGGACATGGAGCATTTGGAAACGCCGAGCATGTCCAGGGCCACCCAGATCAAAACCACGCCCACCAGGATCGTCCACCAGGGACCGATGTCCCCGAGCATCCGCCCGAGCAAGGCGCAGACAATACCCTCCAGGGCAATGGTCATGAACAGCCCCAGGGAAAACAGACCGGCGTAGACCGCGGCGCCCCGGCCCTGGACGAGTTTGTTCTGCCCGGCCACATAGCCGATGATCAACGGAATGGAGGCCAGGTGGCAGGGACTGAAAAACACGCTGACCACGCCCCACAAAAAGCTTCCGGCCAGGGCCAACCCCGTGCCGCTGGTGATCCACATGTTCAGGGTGATGAAAAAATGATCCATGCAATAGATTTATCCGTTGATCCAGTTCAATACGTCCTTTTTGCTGGGCACCTTGCCCATGGCCTTGACCTTGCCGTCCACGACCACCGCCGGCGTACTGAACACACCGTACGTCATGATCTCCTGCACATCGGACACCTTTTCCACGTCCGCAACCACGCCTGTTTCCTTGACGGCCTCCATCACGATCCGCTTGGCTTCGGCGCATTTCGGGCATCCCGGCCCCAACACTTTGATTTTCATTGGAAACTCCTCATCTGGTTCAATAATTCCGATTCACAGCTATTCGCCAAACTTCGATTCCCGTTCTTGACTTTCGACCCCTTTGCACAACAAACAGGCGTGCTCCTCGGCACGGCGAGCGTTGAACCGATCCACGCAGGCCAGAAAGCCGCGTACGCATTCCATACGCAAAGAATAGTAAACATTGGCCCCGCGCTTTTCACAGTCCACAACGCCGGCCTCCCTGAGCACGGACAAATGCTTGGACACGGTGGATACGTCAGCGTTCACAAGTTCGCGTAGCTCGCAAACGCATCGTGCTCCCTGCAACAGGGCGTCCACCAGAAGGATCCGGCTGGGATGGCCCAAGGCCTTGAATATCTTGGAACGAAAGGCGTGTTTGTTTTGCATGCGCACGTTCTCCTTGTGAACATTTGGCAAATTAGCCAAATGATCACGAAGCGTCAACCATCCTTTTCATGCATGACAGCAAACAGACTTGGGGAAACCAGCCGTCTTTGCTTTGCCTGCCCGTCACTCCACCGGCTTGCAGGTCACGTGGCAGACGCCGGTGGGGGTCTGCACGGCGTACGGGAAGTACTTGCGCTTGAACCACAAAGCCACGTGCACCAGGCCGATGAGCACGGGCACCTCCACCAGCGGCCCGATCACCGCGGCAAAGGCCACTCCGGAATGAATGCCGAATACGGCAATGGCCACGGCAATGGCCAGCTCGAAATTGTTGGAGGCCGCGGTGAAACTCAGGGATGTGGACTGCTCGTAGGTGGCTTTGAACTTCATGGACATAAAAAAGGAAACAATGAACATGACCACGAAGTAGATCAGTAGCGGAATGGCCACGCGGACCACGTCCATGGGCAGCTCGACAATGTATTCGCCCTTCAGCGAAAACATGACCACAATGGTAAACAACAGGGCGATCAGGGTGAAGGGGCTGATGAACGGAATGAACTTTTCCTGGTACCACTGCTCGCCCTTGGCCTTGACTCCGTACAAGCGGGAGAAGATGCCCGCGGCAAAGGGAATGCCCAGGTAGATCAGTACGCTGACGGCTATTTCCTGCATGGTGATGTCCACCAGGGTGCCCTCGAAGCCCAACCAAATCGGGAACACGGTCAGGAAGAGGTACGCGTAGACAGAGAAGAGCAGGATCTGGAAGACCGAGTTGAAGGCCACCAGCCCGGCGCAATACTCCCGGTCGCCCTTGGCCAGGTCGTTCCAGACGATGACCATGGCGATGCAGCGGGCCAAGCCGATCAGGATCAGGCCGACCATGTATTCATGATGGTCGGCAAGAAAAGCCACGGCCAGCAGGAACATCAGGATCGGTCCGATGATCCAGTTCTGGACCAGGGACAGCACCAGGACCCGGGTGTGCCGGAACACGAAATGCATCTTGTCGTACTGGACCTTGGCCAAGGGCGGGTACATCATCACGATCAGGCCGACGGCAATGGGAATGTTGGTGTTGCCGATCTGGAACAGTTGTAGAATATCCGGGATGATCGGAAAGAGATACCCGGCACCCACGCCCAGGATCATGGCCAGAAAGATCCACAGCGTCAGATAGCGGTCCAGAAAGGACATTCGTTTGGCAACGGATTCGGTCATGACTTATTCTTTGACGTATGTTTCCAACGACTCAACCTACAGGCTGAATTGCCTTGAATGCAAACGTGGCCGAGAATTGCACGTGGTTAAATATCAAGCGGAACTTTCCACGCCGACTCTTTGGCGCCGGCACAGTTCGTCCGGTTGGCAGGCCAGAATTGTCTTCAACTTTTCCCTGTCAGCTTTGATGTCCACGGAGTCGGCCAGCGCATCCCATAGCCATCTCCGCAGTATTTCCGGAAATTCGCCGGAAAGGCGATAAAAAACCCACCGGCCCTGCTTGCGGCACTGAACCAACCGAGCGTTCTGCAGGACGTTCATATGTCTGGAGACCGTGGCCCCGGCCAAGCCGACCATCTCGGTCATCTGGCAGACGCACAGTTCCCCGTGCTCCATAAGCGCGACCACGATACGCATCCTGTTTCCATCGGCCAAGCCTTTGGCCATGTTCAGGATGGTTTCCATGACAATTTCTCCTAAATGTATATCTAGTGCCTAATTGCATAAATTTGAAATAGTATTTCTGAGCTGGCTTCCCTTGACTTCACGTTTCCTCCATACAAATGGCTTGGCATGTGGAGTATATGCTTCAACAAATTCCTGGATTGCTA
>DSBL01000091.1 GCA_011049455.1 Desulfonatronum sp.
GGGTTCAACGATGCGGCTGAAGCAGCGCCTCGAACTCCGGCGATACCTCAAAACCGTATTCCTTGGCCTTGTCCAGGTTCACGATGGCCTGGGCAAAATCGCCCTTGTCATAGTAGGCCAGGGCCAGGTTGTTGTAGGCCGGCGCAAAGGTCGGCTCCACCCGGATGGCCTTGGCACCATGGTCAATGCATTTTTCCACCTGGCCGAGCTGGTAATACGCACTGGCCAGGGTGGTTTGCGCCTGGACGAATTTCGGCTGCAAGGCAACGGCCTCGCGCAGGGCTTCCACGGCCTTTTCCAGTTCCCCCAGCTGCATGTAAACAAACCCGATATTGCCATAGGGAACGGGAAACTTGGGTCGGACCTCCACGGCCTTCTGGTTGAAATACAAACACCCTTTTAGATCTTTTTGATGCATGCGAATCCCGCCCAGCTGGACATAGGCCTCGGCCAAAGAAGGAGACGTCTCCAGGGCCGCGAAAAATTCCTCCTCGGCTTCTTTCCATTGACGCTTGGAAAGGTAGGCTACGCCGAGATTGTAGTGGGTCACCCCGCAATCGGGATTTCGGGCCAACTGTTCTTTCTGCTCAGCGATGTATTTGTCAACGCTTTCCGTATCGCTCATTTTTCCTCCAGGTTGGAAATCTTTTTCCGGCCATCACTCGCGGCTGAAAGACCGCTGTTCCATGCTCTGCTCATGAACTTGGGGCTGGGCGCAATACCACCGGCAGAATTCGTACATGGCGCGGTATCGCTCGTTGTTGTCCATCAACCCCATGCTGATGTCCAGCACTGCCCGCGCGTAATCATTGGAATACTGCTCTTCCTGCCGTTGATGCAGAAACGCCATGGCCAAGGCCCGAGCGGTCCTGTCCGTGGTGAATTTGCGCAGATCAATGGGATCATTGGGCTGCTGAAAGGGGTCCCAGGCGTCATAGCCGACCTTGTCCACATACTTCCTGGCGCGCTGGGACAGGGTTTCATATATCTGACGCTTCTGAAGCTCCTGTTCCTCGGTCAATTGTGGCATTCACATCCTCCGCCGACGCAATTTCCGCTACTACAGCCCCCGCTGTCGCAACCGCCCGAAGCACATCCGGACTGGTCAGCCCCGGTCTGCTGTTGAATGCCCAGATACTCCTCGTCGTAGACCGTCAGCAGGGCCATGGACGGGGGCACGAGAACATCCCACATTTTAGCGTACTTGGTATTCAGGCCGGCAGTCAATTCCATGCTCAACCCGGCCAGTTTCTGATGTATCTTTTCCATATCCACGCTGGGATAGGAAAGCCCGGGCTTGAATTTGGAAAGGGAACAGGTTCTGGCCTTGCCTTCAATGGTCATGGGGATGCCGTAAAGCCGGCAGGTCAGGGGGCGGTAAGCGTAAAGATCGCACTGCTCCTGTGCATTGAGCAGGGGACAGCGGACCCTTTGGCGGGCCATGCTCTCCAGAATCGCCTCGGTGGGCGCCCCGTCCCTGTGGTTTTTATACGCCTGGAATTTGAGCTTGTAGGCCGCACGGTCGGCCTGATCAGCCTTGACCAGAATCTGCTCCTTGATTTCCGCCGGAAGTGTTTCATGAAAGCGGTGATTCAAATACAAGGCCTCGATCAATGAAAGATCAAACAGGGCATGGCAGCAGTCGCTGCACCCCTGCTTGCAGGTCACGCAATCCGGGTGCTGGGCCTGCATGGACGCAAAAATACGGTCAGCCTCGGCCACGAGTTGTTCATACTTCTGAAAATAGGGTGTAAAGTCGCAAGACATGCAAACATCCTTGAAAAGTCAAAAGGAGGGGAGGCCCCTCCTTTTGACATAAGAAACAGAGTAAAAAGAGACGGAAGCGTACTAAACTTCCTCCACCGTAATAGCCCCTTGCTCACAAACCTCAACGCAGGACTCGCAACCCAGGCATTCTTCCTCATTCACCGGGACAGCCTTGCCGTCTTGAAGCTCGTAAACTTCCACGGGACAGACATCAACACACTCGCCGTCTCCAATACACTTGTCGACATCAACCGTAATTTTCCAGGCCATTGCAAACCTCCGTTTGGATTGAAATCTGCTCCAGACGCACTCCGGAGACAGGTTGACCGTAACTAACTAGAACTGCTTCCCGTTTCCTCTCGCGCCCATGGCGCCACGAAAACAAGGAAAAGGCAATCCGCCAATACACGCCATTTGTGAACTATGGCCACGAAATAGGCGCCCTCGACGTCGTGGAGTTGACTGCACGACAAGTCATTCTTTAGATGTTTGATCGACCATGTCAAGAGCAAAGAGCAGCTTTTTCCAAAAATGATCCCGATTTTTCCAGGGCCAAAATTATCATAACGCGGCATTTTGCCCATGCCGGTCTTCAGTGCTGAAAGCGCGCATCAAATTGGCCGGTTTATCCTGCTTTTTTACCAGGAGTTGCCCATGTTCAGCTTCAACGGAATCCACCACATTGCTCTGGCCACCCGGGACATGGACCAAACCACCCGGTACTGGCGCGACCTTCTGGGAGCGAGACTGGTTGCCGGACTCGGACGCCCCGGAGCGCGGCAATATTTTTTTGAAATCGCACCCCGGGTGATGATCGCCTTTTTTGAATGGGAGGGCGTTAGTTCCATACCGGAGAAGGATCACGGCATGCCGGTCAAAGGCCCTTTTGGCTTTGACCATGTTTCCTTCGGCATCTCGAAGAAAGCAGACCTCTGGAAACTGAAGCAACGCTTGGAGCATGCCGGGTTCTGGGTTTCCGAAGCCATGGACCACGGCTTCATCCATTCCATTTACACGTTCGACCCCAACAACATCGCCATTGAGTTCAGCGTGGTCGTTCCAGAAGTGGATGTCAGCAGCCGCCCCAAAATGATCGACCATCATCCGAGTCGGACCACCCTGGAAGGCCCTCTGCCCAATACCGAGGCCTGGCCGCAATCATCGGATTATGCTCCCCCTGATGAAACCGTCTATCCCGGCGAAGGCGCGGAATTTCTCGATCCAAAAAGAAAAAACTGGTTCGCGGACAAATAACTCCACATCAATCCAACAAGCATCCGGATCGCCATGGTCCGGTCCTCGCCGGCCTTCCCTGAAAGTCCGTAAAAAACCCGCCAAAGCACAGGGCCTTGGCGGGTTTGCGTCAATGCTCAGGAGGGCAGACCCGGGTCAGGCATTGGCCCGGCGAACCTCCAAAGTTATCTTGTACAAAACGGTCAGGATCAAAAACCCGGCGGCATACACGCCCACGGCGATAAAGGCCTCGGGAATGGTCGGCCAGTATTCGGTGATGCCTTCGAAGGGGTTGGGCACGAAACCTCCGATGATCAAACCGAGCCCCTTGTCGATCCAGCCGGCCACGAACATCATGATCAGGGCGATGATCAGCGTTGTCTGGTTGTTGCGCGTACCCGGGTTGACCATCAGGATCAAGGACGTCACAGCCAGGAAGACAAAATTCCACATCCAGGGCACAAGGGAATCATATCCATGATGACCGGCAAACAGATACTCAAAGGAATGCATGTGCCCGGGCAGATTGCTGTAGAAGCCCGTGAACAGCTCCAGGGCCAGGAAAAAGAGGTTTAAAATCCAGGCATAGGTGATGATCTTGCTCAGGGTCTGGATGGCCTCTCTGGGAATGACCAAATCTGATACACGCCGGACGATAAACAGGATCAACAGCAGCAGGGCCGGCCCACATGCAAAAGCCGAGGCCAGGAAGCGGGCCGCCAGGATGGCGGTCAGCCAGAAATGCCTGCCGGGCAGGCCGGCGTACAAGAACGCCGTGACCGTGTGGATGCTGATGGCCCACGGGATGGACAGGTAGATCAGCGGCTTGACCCAGCTCGGCGGGCGGATGCCCTTTTTCTCGGCATGCAGATGGGACCAGCCGATGACGATGTTCAAGAACAGATAGCCGTTAAGCACCACCATATCCCAGAACAGAATGGAATTGGGGGTCGGGTGCAGCAAAACGTTCATCAGCCGCTGGGGCTGGCCCAGGTCGACCACGATGAACAGCAGGCACATGATCACCGCTGCCACGGCCAGGAACTCTCCATAAATAACCAGCCTGCCAAACGGCTTGTGCCCGTGCAGATAATAGGGCAGCACCAACATCACGCCGGAAGCCGCCACACCGACCAGAATGGTGAACTGGGCGATATAGAAGCCCCAGGACACGTCGCGGCTCAAGCCGGTGATGGTCAAGCCTTCATTGAGCTGATAGAGGTAGCATCCGAAACCGATGCCGATAAGCACCAGCAGGGCCCCAATCCATCCCCAATACGTCTTGTTTCCTTGTAATGCTTTTTCCAACATTTTGTTCACCTCATATCAGATAAAAGACGCTCGGGTTC
Source organism: Desulfonatronum sp. (assembly GCA_011049455.1). GTDB lineage: Bacteria > Desulfobacterota > Desulfovibrionia > Desulfovibrionales > Desulfonatronaceae > Desulfonatronum. The sequence continues at coordinate 4,350 of DSBL01000091.1, forward strand.
GTGCCCAAGGATGGTTTGCGCCGCAGGCTGTAACGCTCCCGAAGAATGCGGCGCACCTCTGAATCCTCGTCCGCCAGGTCTCCGAAGATCAGCGCCCCCTCGGAAACTTCCACGCATGCCGGCAACTGACCCTTGGCCAGCCGGTCCTCGCAGAAAGTGCATTTTTCCACCACGCCCTTCATTCGCGTGGGGTAGTGCTCATCAATGTTCTCAACAAACGGACGGGGGTCCCGGAAATTGAAGCTGCGGGCTCCGTAAGGGCAACCGGCCATGCAATAGCGGCAACCGATGCAGCGGTGCATGTCCATCATCACAATACCGTCGGCGCGCTTGAAAGTGGCCTTGGTCGGACAGACCCGCACGCAAGGCGGATCATCGCAATGATTGCAAAGCAGCAAAAACGGCTGATGTTTCACCTTTTCCGGCACCAATGCGTGCTGCTGTTCCGGAAACGTGCCGGCATAGCGCTCGGTCCAGAGCCATTTCACTTCCTGCTTGCCGGGGATGGTCGGCACATTGTGCGTCTTGTGGCAGGCGTCGATGCATTTTTGATACAGCTCAGCGGAAGTGAATTTTTCCGTATCAATGAGCATGGCCCAACGTTTGGCCGTGAGCGCCTCGGGATAGGCCCCGACCTGGGCGGGCTGGGCGGCTTCCAAGGCGCCCGGCGCCAAAAGTTCCATCGCCGCATGGCCACCCAATCCAGCCAAAGTGGTCAGGCCGGCAGCCTTGAGAAAGGATCTGCGATTCAAAGCCATATCTTATTCCTCCACGATTGGCGGTTCGACGTGGCAGTCCCAACAGTATGGAGAAACGGCCAATGCATCGTGACACCGGTCACAGAATTCAGCCTTATTGGCATGACACCGGCTTGACATGCATGTCTTGCTCAGGCTCATGTCAAAACTTTTGCCGGCCTGGTTGACGTAGAGGCGGGTATTGTCCCGAACGGCCAAATCCCGCCAGTCGTCCAGAAGCTGCATGTGCTCGGCCCTGATCCAGTCCTTGGGCTCCACGCATTCCTTCTCGATTTCCGGGAGCTTCAGCTGCGGCTTTTCGTAGGCCGCGCTGCCGATATTGTACCAGAAGGGAAAGGTGATCAGGCCCAAGAAGATGACCAGACCCGGTATGATCTTGTTTCCGTCGTACATTATTCTTCCTCCTCCTTGCCAGGCAGGGGTTCCCCGCGCAGATTCACCTCTCGTTCCTTTTCCCCGGGCAAAATCAGGGCATTGCAGACCATTTCATGCACGCCGGTCACCTCAACCTCGGGGACCCAGTATTCCATGGCGCTGGGCAGGACCGCCCGGTCAATGGCGCAGA
>DSBL01000106.1 GCA_011049455.1 Desulfonatronum sp.
AGGACCATGGCTACTCATCGCTATGGCATCCTTGCATACTATGACCATCCCATCTCAACGGGACCATTGGAAGGAACGAACAACAAAATCAAAACGATGAAACGTCAAGCCTACGGATTCCGTTTTTGTCAAAAGTACGCTTCAACCGGATGAACCCCAAAGAGAGCAGAGAGGGGCGATGGGTCACCAGGATGATGGTCCGACGGTCTTTTTCCTCGGCCAGCAGGTTGCGTAAATGGTGATCCCCCTCCCGGTCCAGGGCGATATTCGACTCGTCGAACAGAAGCACGCTGGGCTCCCGGACCAGGGCGCGGATGATGGCCACGCGCTGGGCAACGCCCACGGGCAGGGACTGGGCGTTGCCGTCGCTCACCGGCGTGTCGTAGCCAAGCTTCATCCCGGCCACCACGCGGTCCAGGCCCAGTCGTTCGGAAAGAACCAGCGCGGCCGGTTCCAGGGAGGGGTCAAACAGGGTCATGTTCTCCATCAGGGTTCCGCTGACCAGGCTGCCCTGCTGGGGCAAAAGGGCGATTTCCCTGGCGGCGCTTTCGGGATCGAAATCCGTGAGCGGGTGTCCATCCACCAGGATGCGGCCGGAATCCGGCCTGTTGATCCCGTTGATCAGGGACAACAGGCTGGATTTGCCGCTGCCGCTGTCCCCGCGAATGGCGATGCACGATCCGGCGGGGACATGAAGGTTGATGTCCTTGAAAAGCAGGGTATTTTTCTCCGCGGACTTGGCCATGGTGACATTTTCCAGGACCAGGCTTTCCCGAACCGGAGGCAGGGCGGGGCGTTCCTCGGCTTTTTCCCCGGGCAGGCTCATGATCGTGTCCAGGCGCTGCTGGGCATCGACAAAAGACTGATAGCGCAACCAGATTGCGAGGCTGCGTCTGAGCGGCTGGAGCGACCGCACCGCGAGCATCATGCAGGCGGCCAGACCGCCCGGCGTCATGTTGCCTGAAAAGACGATGAAGCCGCCGTAGGAAATGATGGCAATGATCATGATCTGGGTGAAGAACAACCCCAGGCCGGAGGCCAGGGCGCTGCCGTAGGTCAGTTCCGCGCCGTGGTCCACATTGCCTTGCTGAAGACGCTCGTAGCGGCGCTGCATCAGCCTCTCCATGCCCAGCATCTTCACCGAAAATATGCCGCGCAGGGTCTCGTTCAAAAAATTGTGCCGCCGGTTGTCCTGGATGGTGCGTTTGCGGTTCTGGTCCCGCATCCATCGCCCGGCGCTCAAGGATACAAGGATGAAGAGCAGCAGGAGAATGATCGGTACCAGGGCCAGAGTGCCGCCGATGAACCAGATCAGTCCAAGAAAGAGGAGGACAAAGGGCAAGTCGAAAAGAACCAGCAGGGTCTGGCCGGAATAGAGGCCGGAGACCTTGGCCGTGGACAGGAGACGGTCCACATGCTCTCCGGGCTCTTCCCGCTGCAGCAGCCCAAGGGGAGCGCGCAACAGCCGCTCCAGGGCCTTCATGGTCTGGATGTGCTCGAAGCGTGCTCCCAGCCAGCCGGTCACACGGGAATTCAACAGCCGCAGGACTTCCTCCAGGGAGAGAGCGACGATCACGCCGGCGAGCAGCAGAATCAGTGTTTCAGAGGATCGGTTGACAATCACCCGGTCGAACAGCTGCAGGATGGCCAAGGGAAGCGCCAGGGCCAGCAGATTGGACAGGAAGCTGGAAAGGGCCAGTCCCGGCAATGCCCGGCGCAGGTCGGACGATCGGAAAATATGCCTGAATATGCCCGGGGTTCGCTGCTTCTGAGCAGTTGTTGACCTGGGAACGTCCTGCCTCTGGTCTGCCGCGGCGTGGACAAGGCCGGAAGAGGGGGAAAGAGTCGGAGTATGGGATGGATTCATGGCTTCACCACGTGACAACGACGTTTGGCTTGTTGCAGTTCCTGGCACAACGTTTCGGCCTCTTCCTGACTTTCCATGGGAGCCAGCCGCAGGCGATACCAGATGATCCGCTCCTCGCCGTCCGCTCGCTCCACGCCGCTTTCAAAGGCGTACAGGAGTCTTTCATTCATTAACGCCGGGTGGTGCTGGCGCAGATCTCGTTCAGCGGCGAGCGTTGAGGCTTTATCAAACAATCCTGACAATTCAATCATCCAATCATCGTCCGGCATATCGGGCGTGTCTTCCTCCCAGACAACCCCGGTTTCATCCAGCGGGGCCGGCTGCTCCGCGAGGATGGAACCGCCAACGGCAGCCAGGTCGACGTGCGGTCGCAGTCCTTTCCCGGGCAAGGGAGCGCCGACTTCCACGCCCCCGCCCAGGGCCTGGAACAGGCGGATCAATCCCTTGTGCCGCTCCAGGCGGACCTGCAGGCGCTCGTCCAGATTGCGGTGATGGGTGCGTTCGGTGATCAACAGGGTGAGATAGTCCGCGGCCTGCAGGCTGTACATGGTCTGGCTGTATTCCAAAGCCAGGCCCGAGGCTTCGCAGGCCACGTCCAGGGCGGCCAAGCGTTCTTCGGTGCGGCGCAGCGTGGCCAGGGCGTCCTCCACCTCCCGGGTCGCGTCGTAGAGTACGCGTACGTAAAGCTCCACCAGTTCCTCGTTGCGGGCCTGGGCGAACTTTTCTTCGCTTTTGCGGACGCCGCCGTCGAACAGGGCCGCGGAAATGCTGGCAATGGCGTTGTAGGCCAGGCTGTGGGGCATGAACCACTCGGAGAAATGACGGCTGCCGTACCCGATCTGCGCGGTCAGATCCAAAGGCGGCAGGATCCGGGCGCGGGCCACGTCAATGTCCGCGTCCGCGGCCAGGAGATCCGCCTCCACGGTGCGCACGTCCGGACGCCTGAGCAGCAGGGCGGCGGGGATTCCGGGAATGACCGTGGGCAGGGCCAGGCTCTCCAGATTCTCACCGGAGGTTTCAAAGTCGGCCGGCGTCAGTCCGACAATTCTGGACAGACGGTGTACAACCTCCTCGCGCTGCAGCTCAAGTTCGGGAATCACGGCCTTGACCCCGAAAACAGCGGAGCGCTGCTGCTCGTAATCCAGCCTGGTGGCGTCCCCCTGGTTCAAGCGGCGCTCCACGGCATCCAGCATTTCCTGCACCACCCGTTCAGTTTCCCGGGCAATGCGCAGCCTGTCGGTCAGGGAAAGATATTCGGCATAGGCCGTGGTCACATCAGCGATCACGTTCATCCTGATGGCGTCGTGGTCAAAGGTGGCCTTCCACAGCCGGTATTCCGCGGCTTCGGCCAGGGCTCGTTTCTCCCCCCAGAGATCAAACCGCCAGTCCCCGCGTACGCTGACCTCGTAAATGTTGTGGCTTTCCACCGCACTTCCGCGGGGATTGTCCCCGATGCCCTGTCTGGGGGCCTCCACCCCGACCCTGGCCGGGATGCTGATGGTCGGCCACTGTCCGCCCACGGCCTGTTCATGTCGGGCCAGGGTGTGGGCGACCCGGAGGGAGGCAATGCGCAGGTCCTGGTTGTGGGCCAGGGCAATATCCATCAGCCGGTCCAGTTCTTCGCTGCCCAGCACGCGCCACCATGCGGGCAGGATGGAATCCAGGGGGGTTTCGGAGAGCGAAACAAGGGGCGTCTCTTCCAGGAGGGGCTTTTGCAGAAACGCCTCGGGCAGAGGGATTTCAGGAACATCGTAGGCATCCCGCTTCACCGCGCAACCTGCAAGGGAAAGCAGGAGCAGTGCGAGAAGAAAAAAACGGAAGGGAAAACGTGTGCTGGTCATGATTCCATACCGAGGTAGTTAATTACATTGTGGAACATTGGATGGGCAAAGCCAAAATGGTCCATTTTCGTTTTCTTGAGCACGCCGGCGCGCAGGGCCTTTGTGACGGTGCGTTGCACAGGTTTTGCTTCCTCGCCCAGGGCGTGGGCCAAATCCCGCAGTCCAATCTCCTTGGGAGACGAGGCGATGATGCGCAGCATGCGGTGATCCAGATGCCATTGATCCAGGCATGCCGTCACCAGTGTGACGATGGACAAGGGGAGATATTTTTTCCCCTGTCTGTCAATCGGGGTCAGGCCTGCAAAAGCAGCAGTCTGGTGGCGAGCCAACTCCACGGCAAACAGGGGATTGCCTCCAGCCAGGTCGACAACCGCTTGGACGGCGTCATTGCGGCTTGATCCGTTCTGTTGTCCGGCAGCGAGCATCTCCAAGACCATGGCCTTAACGTTTGTTTTGGGCAACGGGGCAAGAGCGAGCTTGTCCTCCGCTGTCTGGTTTCTCTGGACAAAAAGATTTTTCCCCTTATTTTGCAAAGCTTGGGCCACCAGTGTTTTGAGAGCGTCGTTGCCCAGCCAGTGGGCGTCGTCAATGATGGCTATTTTGTCGCGGGTGACGGCTTCAAGCTTTTTGCCGAGGGCATTCCACTCCAGCAAAGATCGGGACGAGACTTCAAGGACAGGGCGTTGAGCTGCGGCTGGCAGGCAGCGAAAAAGACGAATGTCGCGTCCTTTTTTTCGGCTCAACTGTGCGTACTGTTTGCATAAGCGAGATTTTCCGCTTCCGGCTTCACCGGACAGAAAAAATACAGTTGCCCCGCAGTGTACCTCTTCCTCTTGAAAAAGCGTTCCCAGGGCATCCAGTTCCGTCTCCCTGCCCTGAAATCCAGGCTCGTTCTGCGAAATGTGCCAGTGCAGGGCGTCAGGGTCATTCAGGGGCAGTTGGGCCTCAGGCTCGTCTTTGGCGAACGCCCCGCGGGAATGCAACACGTCAAGAGCCGTGGCATCCAGGAATAGCATCCCCGGATGGGCGTTATGGGTGCGCTGCCGAGCCAGGACAATGGCGCTGCTGGCAATGGCCTCGCCGGACCATCCGCCGTTGCGAAACATGCTGGCCACAGCCAGCCCGGCGGCCAGCGCCCCCTTGAGACAATTTCGCGGTGCGGTTTCGGCCAGGGCCTTTGCGGTCTTCCAGGCCCATTGCAGGGCGCGCAGCACATCGGTTTCCGTGGCCTGGTCGATGCCCAGGATCACGTCGCAGCCAGGGCCGCGCCAGGAGAGAAAAATATCGCCGGATTCCTGGGCGAACATGGCCAGGGTGGTTTTCAGTTTGCGCAGGGCTTGAGTGTTGTTTTCGTCAACGGTCATGCTGAGGACAACGCAGGGCCTGCGCTCAAGGACAACATTCGCCGGGTTGAAAAGCGGTGAGTGAGCGGCGAAAGAATCTTCCGCGCTGGGCCGGAAAACGGCCTTGGTCCGGCTTGGTCACCTTGAGCTTGCGGAATAGCGCCACCACATGCTGCTTGACCGTGCCCACGCCGATGCCCAGGTCAAAGGCGATTTCATTGTTCGACTTGCCGCGCCGGATGAACTCCAGGATCTGCCGCTGTCGCGGGGAGAGCTTGGCTTCTGTGGAGGGGGGCAGAATCGCTGGCATGTATCCTCAACTACCGGGTCGTGGTGAATGTTTCACATAAACCGGCCTGGGAAGGTACGCATCGAATATTGCCGCAATATTTACGTATAGACCATGCGAGCCGCCTGATAAAAAGTCAAGAAAAAGAAGGGAAACGATTTACAAGGTAGTATATTATCCTGAATCCGTGAAGTTGTTGCATTGTTAATACAGTGACAGTACAGCCTGTTGCTTGACTTTCCTCAATTATTTCGATATGTTCAGCCATCGACGCAGTGATTTCACAAATGCACCCAACA
>DSBL01000071.1 GCA_011049455.1 Desulfonatronum sp.
AACCGCCCGCCAGCCCAGTCTTTATGCCATAATCCACGGAAACTCGGAAAAGACGGACCTTGACCCCAAAGTGGCTCCATTAAGGTGGCCATGGGTGGCTCTATTAGGGTGGCCATTGACAGGAGCCTGTTTTCCTGAACTGCCAGCAGGACATCCTCGAAACAAATCCCGCGTTGCTCCAGGAGTCGCGTATTCCTTTCCTCGCTCCAGAGAAGATTTTTCAAAGTTCAAGCCTCCTCTTGAAAATATGTAATGAATATACAGGGTAAATACAAGAGAGGGGAGGCGTTGTTTTGTTCATCGTTCTTCGTTTGCCGGAGGTGTTTGTGCCGTTGCAATAGCAATTTGAACAAAGTTTCAAATATAGGGTAATATTTTACGCCGCGACGGTTTGGTTGATGAGTTCGTCAATATGGTTAGCGAGCTTATTTTTTTAAGTTCAGATCCAGGTCTTTTTGAGTTCCGATGTCCCATCCCCATGACGGATTGTTCCACTTCGTAGCACAGGGCCAGGATCTGCCGGAAGACCTCACTCCACTTGACGGCGGCAATGAATGCGACGTGTATCCATGAAAATCTGGATTGACAATCCCGATTTTCATGGATATGGATTTTCTCATGTCGTTCATTCCCCGACCCCGGTATCTCGCGCAACTTGAATCAGCTGTCCGCCGTTCCCCGGTAACGGCCATACTTGGACCCCGGCAGTGCGGGAAAACCACGCTGGCCCGGCTGTTTTCCAGTGGGAGAAAGACCACATTCTTTGATCTTGAGTCCCAGCCCGACGTGCAACGGCTGCAAAACCCGGAGCTTGTTCTCGGCTCCGCGCAAGGCCTGGTCGTTCTCGATGAAATCCAGGTCATGCCGGAACTTTTCAAGGTGCTCAGGGTTTTGGCTGATCGCCGGGAGAGCGGTTCCCGGTTTCTGATCCTGGGAAGCGCTTCGCCCGACATCGTCAAGAACGCTTCGGAAAGTCTGGCGGGAAGAGTGGAATTCATCCACCTTTCGGGATTCGACCTGAGCGAAACCGGAACGGCTGCCTGGGAACAACGATGGGTTCGCGGGGGATTCCCGAAATCCTATCTGGCTGCATCGGACGAGGACGGCATGGCTTGGCGGGAGGGCTTTGTCCGGACGTTTCTGGAGCGGGACATTCCACAGCTCGGCATCTTAATTCCGGCAACGGCCATGCGCCGCTTTTGGACCATGCTGGCGCATTATCACAGTCAGACATGGAACGGGGCGGAGCTTGGCCGCTCCATGGGCTTGACGTCCAAGACGGTCCGCTCCTACTTGGACATACTCAGCGGAACGTTCATGGTCCGCCAACTCCAACCCTGGTTCGAAAATCTCGGCAAGAGACAGGTGAAGGCCCCGAAAATATATCTGAGGGATTCCGGCCTGTTCCATGCTTTGCTCGGGATTCCCCACCTGCACGGACTACTCGGGAATCCCAAGGTTGGAGCCTCCTGGGAGGGCTTTGTCATTGAACAGGTCATCCAGCTGATCCAGCCGGCGGAGGCGTTTTTCTGGGCTACTCACCAGGGAGCGGAGATCGATCTTCTGTTCATGCACGAAGGGCGACGCTTCGGTGTGGAATGCAAGTTCAGCGAAGCGCCGACGCCCACCAAATCCTTGCGCATCGCAATGGAAGATCTCGAGCTGGATCATGCCTGGATCATCTGTCCTGGGCCGCATACCTACCCGGTGGATGAGAAGATAACCGTATTGTCCATCAAGGATGTGATTAATGAAATGCGGTTCCCTCCAAGGGCAGATGGTGCGTAGAGCGGGGGCATGTCTTGTATTTCAGCATCTCGACAACACGAGGCGCGTTGGAGCGCTTGTCGGCAGGCAAGCCAGGGCGGGCGGGGCGGCGAGGGCGGCGCTATACATCCGCCTGATGATCCTCTGCATCCAGCCGCTCCAGAATTTCCAGCGCCCGGTTCACATTTCCCGTTGCCGCCAGGGCCCGAAAATGGTTTTCCGTATCCCAGGCCGCCAGCGCATGCGCGCTCAACCCCTCAATCAGCTTGTTCGTGCTCAAGCCGCGGCTCTTGGCAAGCGCCTTCAGGCGCTGCGCCGTATCGTCGGGCAAACGGATCGTCAATGTACTGCTCATGGCCATTCCTCCAAACATTGCGCGGGGGTCAGGATGCGCAGCGAGCCGAGATGTAACTCGCCACGACCAACATCCCGCACGTTATGCGTGACGATTGCCTCGGCATGACCCGACAAGGCCAACTCGATAAGGTGATTGTCGGCCTCGTCCGGCAAGTTTGGCCGCCAGCCGTAATAGATTGTGACCCAACGGCCGCGTTGCGCCAGAGCCGCCAACAAACAAAAAGGGGTCAGGTCTTGTATTTCAGCATTTTGACAACACGAGGCGCGTCAACAGGAAGCCTGGTTAACAGGTGAAACGTCCTGCTCGTCCTGCCGCCACCACCTCCACCAGCCATGATTCTATAATGATGGTGCTTGGGCAGGGTAGCGGCACCGTTGCTAGCCGCTAGGAAGATTTCTTCCTGCGGTTGAGTTCTAACTCCGCCAAGGCGTCCTCCCATTTTTCAGGAGGACAATGCTCCTCCACCAAGAGTTCGAAGAATTCACCAGGTTCCAGGTGCAATTCCTGCCGTTCCGGATGGTGATGTTCAAGCCACTTCACCGCTTCTTGGGCTTCGGACATATCGCTCGCCGTAAAGCAATCAATGGGCAACGGCTTTGAACCGCTCCCGCATTTCAGCAGAAGATAGCGTTTTTCCATACGGCATCTCCATCAGACAGTAAGGTTTCTTGATGTGAAATCTTAAAAATTTATCAGATCAAAACCTTTTCTTTGTCGTTCATGGGTTATGACCCTTTCCGGACCGCATAGACGAAAGTCTGCCAAAAACAAAGCCAAGTCTCATGGCGGAGCCGGTTCTTCCAAATATCGATGCTGTCTTTATTCATTCATCGTCGCCGCTACTTCCACGGAGGCACCGGCTCCTTTCCCGAAACGATGACTGGTGCTAACTTCATGCTTGAGACTCCTAACCGCCCTACATTAATTTCTCAACAGGCGGCTGTCTCACCTTCAATGACACAGAGGGGGATAGGTTTATGTTCATTTTTCTCTCCTTTCATCCTCCCATCCTGCCACCGTTCCATCATCAAATTCGGCATCAGAAATTCCGACTTTAGACTTTATACGGCCATGCTTTGGAGACGGATTGAACAAATGAAGGTGGTAGTCCAGCCAGCCCATAAAGTCCTGGATGGCAATGTGGAGATCCCAAAAGGAGTACGTGTCTGGGACATTGATCATTCGCCAAATCTGCGGATAGATTTCGTTCAAAGTAATTCGGAATCGCATCATCCGTGCCGGTTTTTTACTCCTATTGCATCGTTTGGGGCCCAACGGGGTTCGAAGAACCTGCAGGCTCAACTGTATTTTATTATGCGGATCTGAGCTAATGTCAACGTGTACGTCATCAATTTTTAACACTCAGTGCGAATCAGTATGTTCCAGGGACCCGGCCTTCCTCCAAGGCCTCGCGGCAGCGAACTGCCCACGAAAAATGCCGAGGACGGCTCATTTTTTCGGGGGTGTTATTGGGGTTGAGAATAGGCCCGATCAATTGGAATTATTCAGCTCCTGCTCCCGCTTCATCCAGCACCCGGCGCACCATGACTGCCAGTTCCCGCAACCGGTATGGCTTGCTTATAAAGCCCTTGGCGCCCGAGGTGAGTGTGCCCTTGCCGTGGCCATTGGCCGTGTAGCCGCTGGCAATGACCACCTTGACCGAAGGGTTGATCCGCAACAACTCATGAAGGCATTCATGCCCTCCCATGCCGGGCATGTTCATGTCCAGCAGGACCAAGTCAATGCTTTGCCCGTACTCCTTATAGCCTCGCAGGGCTTCTTCCCCGTTGACGGCTTCTTTCACTGCGTACCCGAGGGACTCCAAAGCCTCTCGGGTCAATTCCCGGATTTCCGGTTCATCGTCCACCACCAGGATAGTTTCACTGCCGCCCTGGCTGCCGCCCTGGAACGAGGCTTCCGGCTGGGAATCCATTTCCCCGACGTCCTCCTGTTTCATGGCAGGCAGGAATACTTTGAACGTCGTGCCCTTGCCCGGCTCACTGGAACATTGGATAAATCCATCGTGGGCCTTGACGATGCCGTAGACCGAGGCCAGTCCCAAGCCGGTGCCCTTGCCCACTTCCTTGGTGGTGAAAAAAGGGTCAAAGACATGATCCAGGACATCCTTGTCCATGCCGCTTCCCGTGTCCGTGACGGTCAGAAGCACATGGCGCCCGGGAGTCGAACCAGGGTTGAGCCTGACAAAGTCCTCATCCAGGACCACGTTGCATGTCTTTACCTCGAGCCTGCCGCCTTTTGGCATGGCGTCCACGGCATTGTTGGCCAGGTTGAGCAGTATCTGTTCGATCTGTACCGGGTTCCCTGGCACAGGGTATAGAGTTGGATCCAAACGCATGGCCAGGTTGATCATCCTGGGAATGGACCGCTCCAGCATCCGGGCGACATCCTTCACTTCCTGGTTCACATCGACCCGGACCCTGCGAAATTCAGCCTTGCGGCTGAAAAGAAGAAGCTGTTGCACCAACTGGGCCGCCCGGTCCATGGACCTGATCACGCTCTGCAACCGGGTCGTCCCTTGTGGGTCGAGGGATGCGCTTCCGGCCAGCAACTCAATATTCCCCCGCATGGCATGGAGCAGATTGTTGAAGTCGTGGGCCACTCCCCCGGCCAAAATACCAATGGACTCCAGCTTCTGGATCCGGGCCAGTTTTTTTTCGCTTTCAGCAAGCTTTCTGTGCAGTTCCGCCACCTTGGTTTCTGTTTCCAGCCGCTGCTCAAGGAGGACCACCCGGTGATCCGCTTCAAATTTCATCATGGCCTGCACGGCCAGGATGGAAAAACGGTGGGCCAAATTGATGTGACGGCGGGAAAAATGGGCCCGTTCCGGGTGGGTGCAGACAAAGAGGGCTGGGCGGATGCTTGATCCCACGTAAAAGATGAGCGCTGAACGATCCTTTTTCCGTAGGGCCTGGGACTGATTTTGCCATTCTCCCACTTCCGCAGTGTCGAAAATGGCGAGGGTATTTCCTTTCATTGCCCTGTGGAAGGATGCGCCGGGTTTCCAGACTGTCTTATGAAATCGGGGGTCAGACATTGCAATCGGCAGCAGTAAGCCGTCTTCGCCCTCCGCCAGGATAAAGGCGGCGCGAAAATCGAGGGGGTTTTGCAAGACGTCAAACAACCGCGGAAAAATCTGGTTGGGCTCGTTCGTCGTCAGAACCTGCAGGCCAGCCAAAAGAGCCTCGGCGGTCTGACGTTGTTGGGCCTCCTTTTTTCTGGCTTCTTCGAGATCAAGAAGGGCTTCCCGCAATTTTTCCGTGACGGACATTTCTCAATCGCCTCCGGCCGGCCCGAAAACAATGACAACCACCATAAGATTGCCGTGGCGGTTTTCGCCGCCAATGAAGCATCCTTGTTCGCCCAGACCAAAGGTAGGATGAGAAGGCTGGCCCACCTGACGAGCTATGAGTAATGTCATGCTCAAGTGTTCAACGCAGTCTATGCTGCAAACAAAGGAGGGCCAGCCATGAAAACCTTATTCAAATTTTCA
>DSBL01000113.1 GCA_011049455.1 Desulfonatronum sp.
CTGGAACAGGTCCAGGGCCTGCTGTCCGTCTTCGGCCAGGGTCACGGCGTGTCCGGCCTGTTCCAGCAGGAGACGAATGGGCAGGGCATTGGACGGGTCGTCCTCGGCCAGGAGGATGCGCAGCTTTTGCTTTGCCTTGAGCGATTGTCGATGTCCTTGCCGGCCAGGGATGACCTCGTCCGCGGGCAGCTTGAACGGCAGCACGACATACACCGTGGTTCCCTGCCCGACAGCGCTGTCCACGGAAATACTCCCGCCCATCAGGTCCACCAGGCGCTTGACAATGGCCAGACCAAGCCCGGCTCCCTGGTAGCTGCGCGTGTAGGAATCGTCCACCTGGACAAAGGGTTGAAACAATCTGCCGAGCTTGTCTTCAGGAATCCCGATGCCGGTATCCGTGACGGAAAAAAGGATCCGGCACTCGCCCTGCTTTTGGCTGGACAAGAAAACCATCTCCATGTCGACACTGCCTTTGTCCGTAAACTTCAAAGCATTGCCCGCCAGGTTGAACAGAATCTGCCGGACCCGCGCCTCGTCGCCGATGAGCCTGACAGGAATGGCTGGATCGATGCGGCAATTCAATTCCACACCCTTGTCCCTGGCCGTAACTTTGAACAGGTCGGAAACGGAATTGCCAAGCTCCTGAACCAGGAATTCGGATTCATGAATCGACATCTTGCCGGCCTCAACCCTGGACAGGTCCAGGATGTCGGCAAGCAACCTGGTCAGTCTATTGGCCGACCCGGCGGCCATTTGCACATACTGCCGCTGTTTGGCATCCAGTGAGGTTGTCTCCAAGAGTTGCATCATGCCCATGATCCCGTTGAGCGGGGTGCGGATCTCATGACTCATGTTGGCCAGGAATTCGGACTTGGATTTGTTGGCCGCTTCAGCGGCCTCCTTGGCTTGTTGCAAGCTTTGTTCAGCTGTTTTCCGCTGGGATATGTCCATGGATACCTGGATGTGCACAAACCTTCCGTCCAGCCAGGGTATGGCCTGATCGTAGTTTATATACCACTTGTCCACGACCGGATTCAGTCCCTCCCAAACAATGGTCCCCAGGGGGGTTCCGTGTTCGTCCACCAATCCGGGGTTTGTGCAGAAATCACATGGCGTCTGCCTTTGGCGAAAGACTTGATGACACAGCTGACCAGTGAAGTCCTCATGAAAAGTCTCCCGCATGGCCTTGTTCATGAAGAGAATCTTATGGGTTTCCAGGTCCGTGACGTAGACATTCGCCGGCAAGCTTTCCAGAATTATTCTCAGGGTTTTGTTTACCGAGCAAAGATCCTGTTCGATTTTCTTGCGCAAGGTAATATCGGCCATGGAAACAATAGCTCGGCCATCATCAAGAAAAGCTGCCCTGAATTCTATATCCTTTGTCGAACCATCCTTGCAGGACACGGGAAACTCCCGAACAGCCACGCTTTGTTGCCTGGATTGATTCCAGTCGTTCATCACCGAGGTCCGGAATTCTGGATCGGGATAGGCGCGTTGGAACCAGTGGTCGAGGCTTTGCATCTCCTGCGGCGCATAACCTGTCATGTCGAAAAAAACTGATTGGCTTGGAGTAGCTTTCCCTGGGCATCCCAAACCATGATGCCCAGAGGAATGCTTTGGAAAAGGGCGTGCATAAGATCCCTTTGGGTGACGATGATGTCTTCCGCTGTTTTCCTGCTGATTGCCGCACCAAAGGCTGCAGCCACGATCTGCAGGACGCTCTCCTCGACGGGGTTCCATTGACGAGGAGCCTGCACGGCATCAAAACCCAGAAAACCCCAGAGGCTGTCGTGCAAAAAAATGGGCACTGCCAAAATGCTGACTATGTCCTGTGGCAGAAGAAAGCGTTGTTCTGGCTCAGGAAACTCCTGGATCAGCCCTTTGATGGACCGGCCCGCCCCCATTTCTGCAACCCAGCGCGGGGCCAGTTCGCTTAAGGGGAATTTTTGGAGCTTGGGATTGTCGATCTGCGGCGTAACTCCTGGTTTTGTCCATTCGTAAAGAAGACCGGTCCATTTTTTCTGTGCATCGGATGGTTGGTGTATGTGAAAGACATAAACGCGATCCGAGTCTGTTCCTTGGCCCAATTTGGAAAGAACTGCGTTCACCGATTTATCCAAATCAGGCTCCCGGAGGAGTTCCAGGGTGGAAACGGCAGCTATTTCCAAGGCATGTTCCCGCTGACGCAGTGCGGCCTCTGCCTGCTCACGCCGGCCTTGGTCCTCTGATAACTGGCATGCCATGTTATCAAAGGATTTTGCCAGCTGGCCCAGTTCTCCATGGGAATGCGGTATCCCGGTTTTGACCTTTAAGTCTCCCTGGGCCAGCTGCCGAGCGGCTTCTTGCAGGCGGCGGAGTTTGCGCACAAACGCCAGATCGCCCAACAGCCAAGCAGTGGCGAGAGCCAGCAACGCGGCCACGCTCACCAACGTCACGTCCCGGACCAGAATATTTTGTGCTGAAGCCAAAACTTCGGACTTGGGAATGCCCACAACCATGTACATGTAGGGTGAACGATCCTCATTTACACGCAGTTTTTTAAAAGCAAGGATTTGTCTGCTGGCGTCGGAGATCTCGCCGACAAAGGGACGCTCTTCATTCTCACCGGAGATGACCGCCCAGACCTCCGGTTTGACGGGTTCTCCAAGGGGAAACAGGTTCGCATCCGCGGGCACGCGAAACAGGCGCCGACCCTGATGATCCGTCATGCCGATAAAGGAGCCTTTGGGCAGCAGGGCGTTGTGGAAAAGCTGCTCATGGTCGGTCAGACCGATTACAGTGGCGACAATGCCCATGAAGTCGCCGTTTTTGTCCTGGATGGGGAAGGCAAATGGGAAGGCTGGTTCCGGCGACATCCTGGTGACAATGAGTTCACCGCCGGAAAACCCCATGGCATTGCGGGCATCTTGGAAATGCTTGCGATCCGAGAGATTGACCGGAGGCGTAAAGGGCAGGGCTGCCGCAAAAACATCACCAGCAGCATCTGTGACGACAATGTTTTTCAACATTGGGTTCATTTTGAGCAGGTTTTGAAACAACCTGATGCAGGCGTCCGTATCCCTGTTCAGCACCATGGGCGTCTGGGCCAGGGTTCCCAGAAGCTGAAATGCAGAGAGGGTCATACGTTCCTGGATTTCGGCCGCGGCATGAACCATGCGCATCACTTCGTATTCCGCTTGCTGGAGTTGATGTCGACGGTTGTTCACTCCGGCGTGCAGGATGATTCCCAGAGCCGGCAACACGGAAATAAAGACCAGGAGAAACAATTTTTTCCGAATCGTTCCCGTGAATATTGAAATCATGCGTTTCATCCTTGCACTGAAGTGATTTTATCCGGATGCAGTATTCTAACTGTGTGTCTGTGAAACACTTCCAGCGTATGTTTACCAGACGCATAATTCAGATTGACTTGGGCAACAACGCCAGCAAAGTGGGAATCAAAAATTCCAAGCAGTTGCGAGCGGTTTGACAGGAACATGACTTCGGAGATGACGAACTCGGGCGAGATATGTTTCAAGGATGCTCTGCACCCTGCGGTCATGCTTCACTTGGCATGACCCTTTTCTCCAGCATCTTTTCCAGATCCTCCATGCGCACAGACCAGGTCAATATTTTTCTCCCTCGTGAAAGGTCCGCTCTTCGCATCTCTATTCTGCCGGCTCGGTGAGCATCCATTCGTAGGCTGGGCATGCCGTCACATCCTCTGGAATGTCCGCGGGAGCCCCGTCCTTGTTCAGGGTAAGCAAGAGTTTTCGCGCGCCTGGGTGCGGCCGGGCCGCTTCGGCCAAGGCCCGGAGTTCCCGTTGGGCGGTTGCCGGGTCGGCGGCATCGAGGCAGACTTGGATGAGCGTCTCGTTGCCCAGGGGGTCGCGGGCCAGGAAGTCCACTTCATGGCCTTCGGGAGTGCGTACATAGGTCACGGCGTAGCGTCGTCTTTCCAGCTCAAGCAGTACCGCGGTCTCCAGGGCATGACCGTGATTGCGGCGGCCGCTGCGGTCAAAGAGCGGGATCAGGCCCGGGTCAATGGGATAGGTTTTCCGGGGGTTCACCATTCTCTGCCGTTCCGAGGTCGCTTCCATCCAAACCGTCCGCACCAGAAAGCAATCCTCAAGATGGGCCAGCAACTGGTGCACCGTGTCCCTGGAAATGGCCACCCCCTGGCTTTTCAGCCCGGCGTGGAATTTTTCCACGGTGAAGGTTCCCGCAGCATTGCCCAGCAAGTGACGCACCAGCCAGCGCAGGCCGATCACATTGCTGACCCCGTGTCGTTCCACGACGTCCCGGAGTATGGCCACGTCAACATAATCCTGCAGCAGTTGCCGTCTGGCGGCCGGGTCAAGACCCTGGGCCTCGGGAAAACCGCCGACGGTCAACCAGTCCAGAAACGCCCCTTCGATCCCGGCCCGTTCCATCCCGGAAAGAAAGGCCGTCTCCGGCGGAATGTCTCGACCCTGATGGCGCAAGGCCTCGGCAAAGCTGAACGGATAAAGGGATACCTCCCAGGCCCGACCGCGCAGAGCCGTCGCGATCTCCCTCGAAAGCAGGGCGGCGGATGAACCCGTTACGACAACATCGCTTGCTCCGGCATCCAGGAGACGGCGAACAAAGCGTTCCCAACCGGGGACCACCTGGATTTCATCGAAAAACCACGTCGCTCGTACCGGACCCGAGCCCCTTGACGTCCGCCGGGCAAATTCATCGAGCAGAAAACCGAGATGGGCTGCTTCCAAACCGGCCAGGCGCTCATCTTCGAAATTCAGATACGGCAGATGGGTCGGGGGCGTCCCCTGATTGAGCTTATCCCGCCGCAACTGCTGCAAAAATGTGGTTTTTCCGGCCCGGCGCATTCCCACTACCGCGGTGGCCTTTCCCGGCAGGGCAATCCCCCCCCCGGATCTGTCTGGGCGTGAAAACCGGCAATGGCGTCAAGATCGCTTCAGCCAGTTTTTCGATCAGGACGTCTTTCAAGGATAGCGGCGGCATGGCAAGCATCAGGCAATTTTCTCCTTCATGCAGAATGAAAAAAAAGCTTTTTTCTCCCTCAAAAAAGGAGAAGTAAACAAGATTCGTTGATCAAGCAAGATCCTTCGGATCCAATACCGCAATGCATTCATTCGCCCTGCCCGGACAAAACATCCAGCACCCGCTCCTCAGCCTTGAGCAAGACTCCCAGGGTTTTCTCCGGCTTTTGTCTTTTGTGTTTTGTCGCCTGCCTCCCGTCACGAGGTCACCTTGCATGGTATCAGGTCCATTGCATACCAGAAATCACCTTGCCTCCGTTTGAGAATGAACCTGACCTGCCTTCGCGATGCGCTCGATAAGCTTTTCCAGATCCTCCATGCGCACCGGCTTGGCCAGGTAGCCGTCCATGCCGGCTTCCAGGAACTTCTCCCGGTCCCCAATCATGGCGTAGGCGGTCAGGGCGATGATCGGGATTCGGGGCACACGGTTCAGCGGTTCACGGTTCACGGTTGGATGCGTGGGAGCGCTGGAATATGTTGCATGTTGCGCAACAACGTCGGGCGAAAGATTTTTCGCCCCTGCGGCAACACCACCGTCCGCCGTTTCAAAAACCGTTGAACCGTTGTACGGTGAACCCTGAACCTCAGCGGCGCGAATGCGC
>DSBL01000128.1 GCA_011049455.1 Desulfonatronum sp.
GAGAGCAAGCCGAAAGTCAAAATCACCTTGCGCCCTTCGACGCCGTATTGGTCCTTGTAAAAATTGGGATCGACAAACGGCACGTCGGAAATGCCGTGGTGAATCAGGGCGATTTTGTCGGCGGGAACGCCGTAGGTGGTTTCGAGAATCTGTTCCGCCTTGCGGCTCATCACCACCAACCGATCCGAGAGTTGGGCGATGCGCTTGGTGACGATCATCTGGCCTTGCGTCGGCGCTTGAATCACCGAGTGCAGGGTGGTCACCAGGGGCATGCGCAATCCGCCGAGCAGATCCAGGATGTGAACGCCGTTATCCCCGCCGAAAATTCCGAATTCGTGCTGGAGGCAAACCACCTCCACCCGGTTCATGTTCAGAAAATCCGCCGCCAACCGGTACTCGGTCAGAACCCGCTGGTTGACCTCGAAACGCACCTGGCCTGGATACCGATAACCCTCGGGGATATCGTTCATCACCACCGCGAAATGATCTCCAGCGGGGTTCTCCTCGGAAAGGGCCGCCAACAGATCGCTGGTAAAGGTGGCGATGCCGCACTGGCGCGGCAGGAAATTGCCGATCAACGCGATCTTTTCTGGGCGGGATGGGTGGTTGCCGGATTCAAGCATGTCGATTCTCCTGTGATTTGCCCCGCAATGCGGAGGACTTCGGCTCCGTATCTTTCAAACGCGGGCCTGCCGAATATGTTGCTTCGAGCGCCCAAAGCGGACCGTAACTTTGAATCGGACCGTTTGGGGCGTCGCCGGTCAACACCTCTACGGAGTCTCCGTCCCGGAGGGGGTGATCCGGGGCCGCGGCCCGGCCGTTCACTTTCACCTCCGCGCCCTGGGGCGCCTCGATGTTGGCAATGGTCAGGTAATCCCGAACCGTGGCCTTTTCCGCCAGGCGCACGATCCGGCCGCCGTTGCCGAAGACCACCAGATGATCCTGGAACACCTGGCGGTGCAGCAGCTCGACAAACGCCTCGCTGCTGGGCGCTTCGGCGTGCTGGTGAACAAGCCCCCGCATCCATTGGACCCGTTGGCGGTCACGGTCCGCGGCCTCGGCTTCGCTCTTGTACCGCCAATGGGCCGCTGTGCCGTGCTCGGCCTCCAGGTGCATCAACTCGGTACGTACTTGAAACTCGATGGGTTTGTGGGAGATTTCCCGGACAGGATAGACGCAGGTGTGGAGGGACTGGTAGCCGTTGTCCTTGGGCAGCCCGATGTAATCGTCGAAGGTGCCGGGAATCGGTTTGAAATGGGCGTGCAGCAAGCCCAGGACCGCGTAACACTCGGGCACGGACGCTACAATCACCCGCAAACCCACGCGGTCCATGATCTCTTTCAGGGACCGGCCCGTTCGCGTCATCTTGCGTTGAATGCTGTATAGGCTTTTGGTCCTGCCCTGAACCCGGCCGGCGATGCCGTTATTTCCCAGCAGGCGCTGGACCCCGTCCAACAGGATTCGCAGGCATTTGTCGTCCTCAGCCTGGATCGGGGCGACGCGCTCCTTGAGGTAGGCGTACTTGTCCGGATCAAGGATGCGAAAGCAGGCGTCCTCCAGCCTGCGCCGCAGGTCGCCCATGCTGAGGCGGTTGGCGATGGGCACCAACAGATCGAGGGTCTCTTGGGCCAAGTTTCGGACCGAGGCCGAACAGGGGGGCATGGCGCGTTCCAGGGCCAACAGGCGGAAAGAGATGAACAACAACGCCTTGCGAGGGGTTCCGCCTATCGCGCCCAATATTTCCTGGATCTCTTTATGCCGGTAAGGTCGGCCGTCGTCATGGGAGGTGAAAGGGGGATGCAGGTTTTCGAGGGTGGCGGCCACGGTCGGGCCGGAGTGCTCCCGAATCTCATCGAGCGAGGCGAGCTTTTGCCACAAAAGAGGGGCTAAAAGGGAGGCGGCGATGGCGACCGCGTCCGCTTCCTGTTCAAAAAGCAGGTTGGCGGCATGATAACCGGCTGAATCGTCGACGCATTTTTTTTCAATAAAAAAGGCGTGCGCCCGGCCCACCAGGCCCGCTTCCGCCGCCGTAAACGTTTGATTTATCTTTTCAACAAATAGGCTGTCATCAGCCAATTCCGGAATATCTCGTCCCATATCACCGAAACACCCTAAATCAACGGTATGTCACGTATCTATTGGGGTTTTGGGCTTATCAAGCCTCCTTTACAGGTCGTCGGGCAACAGCAGCCGTCCCAGTTCGATCATATGGTCGCAATACGTCTCGATCTGTCTCAATGCCATCTTGGATGGCAAAAAACGCCCGTTTTCCCACCGGTTGACGGTGGCGTAACTCACCCCGATTTCCCTTGCAAAATCCTCCTGGCTAAGGTCGAGCTGAACCCGGACCTCCTTGATAAGAATCACGAAATCGTACCGTTTTATCCACAAGGCCGATCCTCCAGTCACCCGGCAGCCCTGTCGCCAGGAAATAATTTGATAATAATATAACACATGATACGACAGGTGCAAGGGGGGGGATGAAAAAAATTTTTAACCCAATGAAATATCGATTCTTTCCGCACGTTCAGGCGTGGCGGGCAGCCGACTCCTCATGTGGCGCTCATCGGCCATGCCGCAGTTGTTCTGCCTCGTATTTTTCAAATGAGTCATAGGTCAAAACGCCTCGCGAGCGGTTGCGCTTGCCTTGAATGGACTGGTCCACCCGGCTTTTGATGTAGTCGCACAGTTCCTCAAAGCGAGACACATGGATGAAGAACGTCTTCGCCTTGAACCTGCGCTGAATGGTGGTGTGAATTTCGGCATGGCTGAAAGAACGATGGCTGCCGTAGCTGGCGTCGGCCTGACGATAATCGAAGTAGCGCTTGATCAGATAGTCGATGTATCCCTTCTTGATGGTGTCCGCGCCGATGGCATCCACCGGGTATTGCATCCGGGGCGAGCGTTTGCGGCCGAAGGTCACGGTGTTGGCGATAATGCTGTCGCTGACACTCACGGCATTCACGCTCACTGTCTGCCTGGGGCTCTTTTCAGCCTGCCGGGGGGATGTCCTGTGCGTCCAGAACAGTTCCATCTTCTTCGCGTGGACATCCGCCGGTGAAATCTCCCCGCGCGTGATCTTGGAGTGGCAGTTCCCGCACACGACGATCAGGTTTTCGATCTTGTTGATCGAGGGGTCTTCGTCGATGTGATGAATCTCCAGCACCGCCACGTCCGCGACGCCGCAGAACGGACAGCGGTTGTCGGCTTCCTGGTAGAGCTTCTTGCTCGTCAAGGCTGAAACCGACTTACGCTGTTTCGGGCGCTTGGGCGCTTGGTTCTCTGTTTTTGGCATACCTGGTTAAAGCTCCCCCTTGAACGCCTTGTCCAGAATCGAAGGAAGCATGGCGTCGAGTTGGGTAATCGTGGTTTCATTTAAGGGCGTCACATCCCAGAGCCGTCTGAACACCTCTACCGCCCGTGCCTGTTTTTTAATGTCGGGCATGGGCAATTCGATGTCGAGAAACATCTCGGGTCTGGTGCGCTCCCGCCGCGCTCCCTGTCCGCGAGTGGCCGTAGCAAGCAGGCCATGGAACCACTCCGTCTTCACCAGTGAAGACAAGTACTCAGGAAGGGCGGCTCCATTCAGGCACCGGAATGTCCGGTACTCCGGTGAAGCGAACCTTCCTTCCAAATCCTCCGGGCAGACGGCAACAGCACCTTCCCAGCCTTTAACCTGGCTTAAGACGACCATGCCCGAAGACAACCGGTTGAAATACTTGTACGTCGTGTTGAGACCAATGACCGGCTCCTTGGCGAAAAACCCTCCGCCAAAACTTTTTATCCCGACCTGCGGATACTCACCGACGGCCGCAACCGGTATGCGATCTTCCTCCAGGCAAAGGAGGTCGGAGATGTTAACCACCCGATCTTCGGCAAGGCTATGGTGCAGACTGGTAATAAGGGATAGAGCCTCAACTTGACTCTCCATCAACAATTCGCGGGCCTCGTCGATACGGGCGGACAGGGCGTCCAGTTTGGCCACGATCCGGTCCTGCTCCTTGCGGTCCGGGAGGGGGATTTCACATGCGAAAAGAGCTTCTGGATTAAGCGTTCTCCTCCGATCTTCCATTCCTCTGGTTCGGCTACCCAAGTCATGCCAGAAAACAGGTTGGCGTGTGAAGTATCCAAGGTATTCACGATTCAACTCAGGCGCACAAAGAAACGTCGGAAATTGGGGTGACACAAAATGGTCGCTGAAGTCCTCCGAACTGAGGGCAAGAGCGCCTTCC
Organism: Desulfonatronum sp.; assembly: GCA_011049455.1. GTDB lineage: Bacteria > Desulfobacterota > Desulfovibrionia > Desulfovibrionales > Desulfonatronaceae > Desulfonatronum. Next base: position 4,233 of record DSBL01000128.1, read on the forward strand.
CAACCGAAAAGCTGGCTCATCACAAAATGTTCTGACTTGAGCCGGTTGAACGTGTTGTAACTGCAAGTTGTTCAATCAACGGGCTCGCGATGAAAAAGCCCTTTGCCGAAACTGTAGACTCCAACCATTGGGTATTGAACACCGGCCTTGACAGGAACTTTGTCCAGATCAAGAGTGAGCACTTCTCTCAATGGAACCCTCCGCAAGCCATTGGAGTTCATCGAACCTTTCCTCCCAAGGCGGCCGGCTCCGCGAGGATGGCCTTGATCTCCTCCATGATCTCACCGACCCGGCGGTTCTTCTCGGCGATGCTTTCGGCAAGCTGTTCGGGCGGCAGGTGTTCGAGGGCTTCCGCGCCGCGCGGGTTCTTGATGTCGAGATTGCCGCCGCCGGCCAATACATCCCGCGCCTTGACCTTCCAGGCGTGCTCGGTTTCGCGGCGGCGCTCGGCATGGAACCATTTGAGCAGGTCGGCCAACTCCTCGTATTGCAGCGGGCTTGTCTTGGTGTATTTCTTGCGCCCCTCGGGCAGGGGCAGTTCATAGTACCAGATGGTATCGGTGGGGCCGGAGCGGTCGAAGAAAAGCAGGTTGGTCGGTATGGCCGTGTAGGGCTCGAACACGCCCTGGGGCAGGCGCACCACCGTATGGAGGTTGAAGGCCGCAAGCAGATCCTCCTTGATCCGGCCGCACACCCCGTCGCCGAACAAGGTGCCGTTGGGCACAACCACGCCCGCGCGGCCGGGCTTGGGCCCGCGCTTGAGCTTGCGCATGATCATTTGGAGAAACAGCAGGGCGGTTTCCGTGGTCTGCTTGTCCTCGGAAAAGTTGTTCAAAATGCCTCGCTCCTCCTCGCCGCCGAAGGAAGGGCGGATTGGTGAGGATCACGTCCACCCGGTCGCGGTCGCCGATCTCGTTGAGTGGAAAACGCAGGCTGTTTTCCGGATCGATTTGAGGCGCTTCGAGACCGTGCAGGAGCAGGTTCATCTGGCAGAGGAGGTAGGGAAGCGGTTTGGCCTCGCCGCCGAATATGGACTGTTCCTGAAGCACCCGCCAGTCCTCCACGGTCTTGACCTGTTTGCCCAGGTGGTTGAACGACTCCACCAGGAAACCGCCGGTGCCGCAAGCCGGGTCAAGGATCGTCTCGCCGAGGCGCGCGGATCGAGGGCCTCGACCATGAAGCGCACCACCGGACGCGGCGTATAGAACTCGCCCGAGTCGCCGGCCGCGTCACGCATCTCCCGCAGCATGGATTCATAGAGGTGACCGAGGGTGAAGAGTTCATCCTGGGCCTCGAAATGGATCGCGTCGACCTGATTGATAACGTCGCGCAGGATGTAGCCGGA
>DSBL01000137.1 GCA_011049455.1 Desulfonatronum sp.
CCTGATATTATTGGCTATACAAAAATTCGACTCATATTGACTGCCTCTTGTCAAGTAAAAAATGAGCATTTTTGAAAATAATTTCAAATAGCTACATGCAAAAACCTAACCGGAAATTACTGGATCTAAGTGGTTTTGACCTGGAAAACCGGGATTTTTACGACACGTTCTCCTTAAAATGTCCGAGCTGCGATCCACCCCCCGGAAATAAACGTGGCCAAGGAACTACCCAGATTGACCAAGGCCACCACAAGCAGAATGCGGCAAAGCGGATTGGTCCAGAATCCTTTCAAGGATGTGATGGCCTGGGGCAGGTCCTCCAGGTCGGCAACCGTGGGCCGGCGCAACACAGCCTGGACCAGGCCGGCCACGAACCCGGCGGCGATCATTGGATTCAGGCTGGTGAATGGCGCGGCCAGCATGGCCGCCAAAATGGTCACGGGATGCGCCAGGGCCAGGATCGCGCCCAGGCCGGAAAAGCCGCTGTTCAATACCACCCAGACCGTGAGCGATTTCAATGTATGGGCCTGGCCTTGCCGCACAAAACCCCACAGGATCAAGCCCAGGATAACCCCGGGAATGGCCCATTTCACAATTTTCCCCACCCCGGACTTGGGCGGAATTTGCATCAACGGGGCCAGGGGAATGTCCTCATGGATATGATCCTTGATGCCCTGGACATGGCCCGCGCCGACCACGGCCACCACCTTGGTGCCTGGCGTTTGCCGGATCTTCTGGGCCAGGAAGACGTCGCGTTCGTCAATGAGCCTTTGCTTGACCTGGGGAAAAGAGTCGGCAAAGGCGTCCATGAGGATATCCATCTGGTCTTTGCGTTTCAGGGTTTCCACGAGGTCATCGTCCACCTTGTTCGCGAAGATCAGTCCCATCAACAACTGACCGAGCATCTTGCATTTTTCCCAAAAGCCCAGATTGCGCCAGGTGCGTTTCAGGGTGATCTCCACCTCCCGGTCTGCCAGGACCAAAGCGGCTCCGGTACGTTCGGCCAGGCGCACGCCTTCGATCATGTCCGCGCCGGGCTGGATGCCCAGATGCTGCCCCAGCTTGCGGTAAAAGGACGACAGCACCAGTTGGGCCAATAGAAACGGGGCCTTTTTCTGGCGGATGACCCGCATGATGTCCATTTTGCGCCATGCCTCGGGGTTGAGCATGGCCTGGTGACGGGACGGGCAGAGTTCCACGCAGATGGTGTCCGGCTTGAGCATCTCCACGGCCTGGCGCACATCCTCCACGCTTTGTTTGGAGACATGGGCCGTACCCACGAGGTAGACGTCCTTTTCCCCCACGCGGACGTGGTGGACGCTGTCAGGTAACGAGACTGTTTCTGGAGAGATGGATTGCTCTTCGCTCATCGAATTCATCAGGTTCCGGTTTCATGGCTTGAGGGTTTGCAATGCGAAAAGGGGCACTTACACCGCGTCCTTGTCAGTGGCAAGGGATGCGTTTCAGCCATTCAGCGAAAGCCTGCCTGGCCCTTTCGGCATACAAAAGCCTGCGTTTGGCCTTGCCGCCTTTGGCCCTGATCCCCGGCATCAGGCCGAAATTGATGTTGGAGGGCTGGAAATTGTCCGCGGGGGTGCACAAATGCTGCAGCAGCGCGCCCAGGGCGGTTTCCTGGGGAGGCAAAGGCAGAGCCGATTCCAAGATACGGGCCGCCAGGAAACGGCCCAGCCACAGCCCGCAGGCCGCGGACTCGACGTATCCTTCCACGCCCGTGATCTGTCCGGCCAGGTACACGCCCGGCCGGGCCCGCAATTCCAGCTCTGGGGTCAGCACTTGCGGGGCATTGACGTAGGTGTTGCGGTGCATGCTGCCCAGGCGCAGGAATTCGGCCTGCTCCAGGCCGGGGATGAGGCGGAAAATCAGTTTCTGCTCCGGATAGGCCAGCTTGGTCTGGAAACCCACCAGATTGAACGCGGTCTTGTCCCGGTTTTCAGCCCGCAACTGGACCACGGCAAAGGGCTGTTGTCCGGTGCGCGGGTCAATCAGGCCCACGGGCTTGAGCGGACCGAAGGCCAGGGTCATTTCCCCGCGCTCGGCCAAGGTTTCGACGGGCAGGCAGGCCTCGAAATGAACGGTTTTTTCAAAATTTCGGGCGGCCACGGTGCGCGCCGCGCACAGTCCCTGGTGCAGCCGACGGTACTGGGCCTCGTCCAGGGGGCAGTTCAGGTAGTCCATCTCTTCCGGGTTGTAGCGCGAGCCCCAGAAGGCCGTGTTCATGTCCACGGAATCCGCCAAGACAATGGGCGCGATGGCGTCGTAGAAGTACAGATGTTCTCCGCCCACGACCCTACGCAGATCCTCGGCCAAGCTTTCACCGGCCAGGGGGCCGGCCGCGATCACGGTCAGGGCCGCGCCCTCCAGTAGCGGATCCTCTAAACTCTGGATTTCTTGGCGGATCAAGGTCACGCAGGAGTGGTCCGTAATGCGTCGTGTGATCCTGCGGGCGAACAATTTTCGGTCCACGGCCAGGGCCTTGCCCGCCGGGACCCGCGTGGCTCGGGCCGCGTCCATGACCAAACTGCCCAGTTCGCTCATCTCCAGCTTGAGCAGACCCACAGCCGAAGTGTGTTCGTCAGAGCGCAGGGAGTTGGAGCAGACCAGTTCGGCCAGGTTCTCGTCGCCATGGGCCGGGGAAAACCGTTTGGGTTTCATTTCGAAAAGGCGCACGGGCACGCCGCTTTGGGCCAAAGCCCAGGCGCATTCGCATCCGGCCAGGCCCGCACCGACAACGGCGACAAAGGTATCGCCGGAAAAAAGAATATGCATGCGGTTATTCTTTCAGAAGAGGTTCCAGGACATTGTCCGGGTCGATCCGCTTGCAGGTCCATGTGCCGGGCTGAAGCCGGTAGCGCCGGATTTCCCAGTTGTCGTGGTCCAGATAGTCGACATGCCCCTGGCCGTGCTCGGACAAGGCGGCCGCGAGCACGTCCAGATAATGGTCGATGTCCAGCCACGATCCCTCGTACTCCACCTCAATCCGGTCTGGATGAATATGGAAAATCGTTTCAGGCAGTCCGGACAGGACATCGCGTTTGTCTGGATCCAGTCCATGGACTTCGCCATAGATACGCAAAGGGAATTTCATGAACAAACCTCGCGGTCATATGTTTAAGCGGGTGATTTGGAATGATACCCGCAAGGCGTTTGCTCGGCAAATCCATGAGGGTGCATGAGGAGTATGTCCCAAACGGGCTGCGCTTTGCTTTTCGGTGTTGGAGCACTGTCTGACCGAGCCAGGATTCGTCAGTCCATAAAGCCGGCAAGGAAGTTTGCGACATCGCTGAAAAGCAAAGCGCAGCCCGTGAACAACGTATTGGATCTAACGGGACAAACTCCTAATGCTCCCATCCATGAGGACTTGCGTGGGCTCGGTCGTCCAGCCATTGTCGCAAGTGTCGAGCAGTGACGCCGCGGGATGCGTTGACTCCTTGTTGCATCTCGAACCTCAGCGGGGATATAAATATGCCCTGATGGTCATTTGTAAAGCGTTGATGGAAAAGATCAACATTGAGTGTGCCTGCCTTGAGTGTGGACACCCTTGTAGTTCTGGAGGTAAGATCAGCGCCGCGGCGACATTCACGAGGGCATGCGGCTCGTCTTTTGCGGTCCAAGGTCAGCATACCCGGGACAGCGATCCTCCCGGAACGATGGCGCTTGGCCGCACCGGGTATTTGCCGGGGAAATGTCGTTGCGGTGACAGGACTTGCTGTTTTTGTCAGGTGTAATCATCTGTCGCTGAGCGGCTCAAGCCCATGGAGGCTTCCATGCTTCGCGCTTTCTTCTGTTCCATTGCCCCCAAGGCGTTGTTTGTCGTGGCGTTGTTGATCGCAGGATGCGATCGTTCCCCCATGCTTATCGGCTTTGCAGGACCATTGACCGGCCCCTATTCGGACCTGGGCGTGCATGGCCGCAATGGGGTGCAGTTGGCCATGGAAGAAATTAATGCCGCGGGTGGAGTCGCTGGCAGGCGTCTGGAATTGCTGGTGCGCGACGATCACGGCTCTGCCGAAGGCGCGGTTCAGGCTGATGAAGAAATGATCCGGGCTGGAGTCCGGGCAATCATCGGGCATATGACCAGCGCCCAGTCCGTGGCGGTGTTGCCCTTGATTCAAAAATCCGAAGTGGTGCTGCTCAGCCCGACCACGTCCACTCCTGAACTCAACGGCATCAAGGATTATTTTTTTCGTGTGCAACCCAGTACGGATACAGCTGCGGTCGCCTTGGCGGGATATGCCGCGCGTGAAATGGGATTGTCCCGTCTGGCCGTCGTGCTTGATATGGGCAACAGGGCCTACACCGAATCCTTTTATCGTCACTTTTTGCTGACCTTCACCGACCATGGAGGCTCTTTGGGTGTTTTAAGGAATATCGACTCCGGCGTTTCCCCGGACTGGGTGGATATTGCTTTGTTACTTGATTCCGAAGAGCATGACGGTGTTTTCGCGATTCTCTCGGCCAGGGACTTGGCTGCCTTGGCCCAGGCCATGAACTCCCAAGGCCTGAGCCCGAGCATTCTCAGCTCCGGCTGGGCCATGACCGAGGATTTGCTCCAGGTCGGCGGCAGGACCGTGGAGAACATCGTTTTTGCCGGCCATACCTTCCAGGAGCGGAAAAACCCTGAACACATTGCATTCCAAAAGCGCTACCAGCAACGCTTTGGTCATTCGCCATCATTTGCCGCGGCCTATGCCTACGACGCCATGCGCGTTCTCGCTGTCGCCCTGGAAACGACCAAGGGCAGGCGTGCCGGTCTGCCCGGCGCCCTGAGCGATATCCGAGATTTTCCCGGCCTGCATTGGCCCATCACCATTGACCTTTTCGGCGACACCATCAGTCCGATCTACATCACCACGGTGAGAGATGGTCAATTTGTTGCTTTGCAACAGCTCATGCCTTTGGAAAATCAATGAGTTCCAATTCCCTCAGCACCCTGCTGCGGCGGTATCTGGCAAGACGATTGCTGGTGCCGGGCATTGCCTTCGTGCTGATCTTCGCTGCTGTGCTCGGAGCGCAGCGTTGGTATGAAATCCGGCGGGTTCAGGATTTCCAGACGCAAGCCATTGCCCGGCATGTTTCCGCCTATCTGAAATCCGCAGACGAGGCCTTGAACTTCCTGGTGCAATTTGCGCCAACAGGTGAATTTCTTCCCTATGCGGAAAGGTATCAAGAGCATTCGCAACTGTTTGAACGGATCCTGTTCTTGAACGATACTGGTGAGGTGCTGCAAGCATTCCCGGGCTCAGGCGCCTTGAAGGACTACTCCAGGATGATGCCGCCCTTGTTGGAACCCCAAAGCAGCCTGGTGCGCCTTTCCGCCCCTTATCTCGCTCCCTTAACCCTACAACGCAAGTTAAACTAAATTCTGTTGATTTTTGTCTTGTGTTATGGCACCAAAAGCCCATTGATCCACTTTTTTCATGGAGGGCTTTGCCATGCTACCCAGACAGCCTCAAGG
>DSBL01000141.1 GCA_011049455.1 Desulfonatronum sp.
TCGCTTTCGCAAAATTCTGGTTCGCTACGAGAAGCTCAGCGATACCTATATGGCTTTGTTGCACATGGCCGCTGCGATAATCACCTATAGAAAGGTCGGCATTATTTACGGATAAGCTCTTAAAGAGGCACGAGAAATGCTTCTTGTGAGAAGCCGTGCACTGCTTCCTCTGCAAACCCTGTTGTCATGCCGACGACCAGAAGTGTCCGGCGAAACTCGGGATGCCCCCGGAGAAACAACTGCCCCCAGCACGTGAAGAAGGTTTTGCATGAACCGCATTCCAGCACTGGTCACCGGCCGTCCTCTCCTTTGTCTGCTCGCGGTCCTACTTTTTGTCGCTCCCTTCGTAGTCCAGGCCCCATTGGTCAAAACAGTGGACAATGTGGACTACTTCGTCCTGGAAGATGATCCGGATGCGGCCTACTACGAAGAAATCAAAACCATCTTCGGAGATGACGAATTCTTTGTCGTCGCCTTCCAAACATCAGACATCTTCACCTCTGAAGTTCTGACCAAGCTGCAGGCCATCACCAATGACCTGGAACAATTGCCCGGCGTGCGCGATGTCCAGAGCCTGGCCAATGTGGACTATATTGACGGTTCACAAGAGTATTTCGAGGTCCGCCCCTTTCTTCAGTCCATTCCTGCACACCCGGAAGCCTTGGCACTGCTCAGAAGGCAGGCATTGGGCCAGCCGCTGTACGTGCCCAATCTGCTTTCCGGGGACGGCCGCACCACGGCCATTGTTGTTTTTCCAGAGAAGCATCCGGAAGACGGCGGCTTCAGGAAGGACCTCCTGCAGGAGACGCAGCGGATTCTGGGTGGCCACCAGGAATTTGTGCAACGCTTCCATCTGGCTGGCTGGACCGTGACCAATCTGAGCCTGAGCCAGTACATGAAGTCGGATATCGCCACCTTCATCCCCATCACGTATCTGCTGATCATGGGCATTCTCTGGCTGTTTTTCCGCAACGCCCGCCTGACACTGATCGGCCTGGCCAATATTTCCGTCTGCATGGCCGCCACCATGGGGTTGTTCGCCCTGTCCGGGATCACGCTGAACAACGTCACGACCATTGTTCCGCCACTGATCATGGCCCTGGTTCTGGCGGACACGGTGCACATTTTTTCCCATCTGGACCAAAAAATTCTCGAACAGACTCCCGACAGGTTCACGGCCCTGGCAAAAGTGCTGCAACGCGTCATCGTGCCAAGTTTCCTGACATCCCTGACCACGGCCGTGGGTTTCCTGTCTCTGGCCGTCAGCCATATCCCGCCGATCAAGGAATTTGCCTACATGGCCTCAGCCGGGATGATTTTCAAATTTTTTCTGACGTTTTTTCTCCTGCCGCCGCTGCTGTTATTCTGCGATCCCGAAAAAATTTTTCACGCCAGTGAAAAAAAGCAAGGATTGAATTTTTTATTGGGAGGCATCTGGCGGTTGGTATCCATGCAAGGCCGCTGGGTCATCATCGCGGCGACTGCCCTTGTGGCCGGGTGCCTCTGGTCTGCCACGCACATCAAGGTCGAAACGAACCTCCTGGAATACTTCAAAAGCTCCAGCCCCATGCGCCAAGACCTGGATTTTGTGGAAACCAATCTGGGCGGGGTCGGCACTCTGGACATCTCCCTGCGGGCCCCGACAATGGATGCCTTTCTGGAGCCGAGAAATCTGAAGATCATCGACCAGGTCCAACAGTTCATTGACACCCGGCCATTCGTGGATGCGACCATCTCTTTCACGGATTTCCTCAAGGACATGAATCAGGCTTTTCATAACGGGGACACCGGCCAGTACATTCTTCCGGACAGCAGGGAACTGGTGGCCCAGTACCTGCTCTTGTACGACTCCGAGGATATAGATGACTTCATGACCTCCACCTATGACCACGCCAGAATCGCTGTGCGCATTTCCGATCACCGCTCCACTGGCCAGGCTGAATTGATCTCCGGCATACAAGACTTTATAAACGCCATGGAGCCGCACGGATTGACCGTCCGCATCACGGGCCGCGCCGTGCACAACGTGAACACCATCAAGGCCCTGGTGGATGGTCAGGTATACAGCCTGGCCATTGCCGTGGGCGTGATCAGTCTGATCATGTTTATCGGCCTGCGATCCCTGCGCATCGGCTTGATGAGCTTCATTCCGAACCTCTTTCCCATCGTGCTCAATTTCGGGATCATGGGCGCCCTGGGCATCCCCCTGAACACGGCCACGGCCTTGATCTCCGTTGTGGCCCTGGGCATTGCCGTGGACGACACCATCCACTTTCTGACGGAATACACCACCAATCGCCGCTTGGGCATGGGCAGGAAAGCGTCCCTTGAGCGGGCGACCATGGAAAAGGGGCCTGCCCTGACCATCACCTCCATCATCCTCTGCGCCGGCTTCGGCGTGATGATTTTCAGCCAGTTCGTGCCCACGATCAGCTTCGGGGCGCTTTCAGCCGTGATCATGCTCACCGCCCTGGCCGGGGACATTCTGCTTTTGCCGGCATTGATCCTCGGCATGAACAGGGACGGATAACATGCTCGATCTCCGTGCGCTCGACAAAACCTCACCACTGACACCCGGAGACATCTCCGGCAGGCAATCAGGGGGAACACACATGCGCATCCTTTTGATCAATGCCAACCGGTTCAAGCATCCCTGGCCGGTGATTCCCTTCGGCCTGATGTGCGTGGCTTCGGTTCTGGAGCGGGCAGGACATGCGATCCGGGTTCTGGATCTTTGCTTCTCCAGGAACTGCCTCCGGGACTTGCGCACGGCCATTGCAGAACATCAGCCTGAACTTGTGGGCGTGAGCATCAGAAACATCGACAACTCCGCCGGGTACAACACCCTGTTTCTCCTGGAGCAGACCAGAAACGAGGTGATCATTCCCCTGAAACAGCTCTTTCCTGGACCCATCGTGATTGGCGGTCCGGCCGTGGGCATCAGCGGGGCGGAAATCCTTGAATTCATGGACCTGCCCTACGCCATCCGCGGGGACGGGGAACTGGCCATGGCCGAACTGGCCAACCTGCTGGCCCAGGGCAGGGATCCCCTTGGCCTGCCCGGCCTGGTGATCAGGCGAGGCGGACAATTGCTGCAGGACAGTCCACCCAGCAGGGTGCCGGACCTGAATGGCCTTCCCACGCCCAACCCAGGCAGATACATTGATCTCAAGCCCTACCGGGCCTTCAACTCGCCCTTGCAGGTTCAGACCAAGCGGGGTTGCGCCCTGGACTGCACCTATTGCACCTACAACGAAATCGAGGGCCGGCGCTACAGGCTGCGGGACCCGGAACTCGTGGCCCGGGAAATCCACGACCTGACCGCGGCCACGGGCATCGAGCACGTCGAGTTCACGGACAGCACCTTCAACGTGCCGCTGAAACACTGCAAAGAGGTCCTTCGCGCCCTGGTCCGTCTCGGAAACATGAACCTGAAGATGCGTACCATGGGGTTGAACCCGGGTTTTGTGGACGAGGAGCTGGTGGACCTGATGCAAAAGGCCGGATTCATGGAAGTGGACCTGGGGGCCGAAGCCGGCTCCGAGGCCATGCTGCGCAGCCTGGGCAAGAACTTCAACAAGGAGGACGTGCTGCGGGCCGGCCGGCTGCTCCAGGAAAAGAACATTCCCGTGACCTGGTACCTGCTGGTGGGCGCGCCCGGTGAGACCAGGGAAACCCTGCGGGAGACCTTTGACACCGTGAACAAGGCCGCGTCCAAATGGGATCTGATCAATGTCGGCGTGGGGGTCAGGGTCTACCGGGGCGCGCCCATGGCCAGGGACATGCTGGCCGAAAACCCGCACTGCACCGCGGACAATTTTCTCAGGCCCGTGCACTGCAAGCCCGGAGCGCTCAGCCTGGAACAGGTCAAGCTGCTCACCAAGCAGGAGGCCCTGAAGCATCCCAACTACTTCATGTACGACGAGGACGAAAACACCCCGGAGCTTGTGCTGCGCATGGGCGTGGCCCTCCTGAAACTGTTCGCCCCGAACCAGCCTCTGTTCCGGCTGCACATCCTGCTACGCACCATCCAGAAATGCTTGGGCATCGGGCTGGTCAAAAGAAAACTCTTTGCCTGGAGGTACAGGGCAAGACTGCAATAAAAAAGGGGCCGCAAGCGGCCCCTTTTTTATTGCGAAAAGCAAGTCCTTATTTGGACATCATCTTTCTGCGACCCAGGATGCCCAAACCCAGCAGGCCGGCGCCAAGCAGCAGAATGGTGGAGGGTTCGGGGACAAGGGCAGTCTGAAAACCGCCATCGTGGTCAATCCGAGCTGTAAAGCCATCTTCAGTAGAAGAAACGTTTTCATCGTTAATAGTGTTTGTAATAGAGAAGAAGAGTACTGGATAGCCAGGCGTTTCGATGAGGTCAGCAAAATCAACATTGGAGGGAGTTGTCCAAACATCAGAATCTGTCGTTTCAAATTTTACAGTCATGCTGGTACTACCAGTATAATTTTCACCACCACCAATGAAGTTCTCAGGGGCAACTCCCGAACCGCTAAGAAGTGAAAAAGTTGAAACTACAGTAAGTCCTTCTGGGTTAAAATGATCAGGATTAACACTCATTGATGTTGCAGAATAATAGAGTGTTATGGAATCTGCTCCGGTAAAAACATAGTTGAAATCCCAATCTGAAGGGTCAGAACTGTTGTTGTTATCTACGTTGGTTACGTAACCAGAAAGGTTTACAGCATGAAAATAAAGCCTTCCGTCAGGGTACGTCATATCATCCAACGATGTGAATGTTATCTCTTGTAGAACTGTAGATTCTACGAAAGGATCATTATTTTGAAGCAAGCCACCGGTAACAGTCTGGTTTAGTATTGATACACCTGTTACTGTCCCCTTTAATAAATTTGAATATGTATCACCTCCATACACGCTTAAGTCTATTCCCCATCCCTGAAGGATACTAAATGCACTGGCATTGACAGCCAAAAAAAGACTCAAGCACAATGCAACGAAAAATGCAGACAACTTTCTGAAACTCATAACCTCTCTCCTTTGTCGTTAAAATTTGATATCTGGACGAACGGTTCTTCGTCACTGGCACACGTATCTCGGTTTAAGCAATCCGCGTGCCACAACACAATCCATTGAATTTAAACAACTAATCTTTTCACGTAGCATTCAAGTGTAAGATTCTCCGACAAACACCTCGTCCGAAAGAACGTGCCCGCTGGGCAACCCGGTTTTCTCGGCAATCCTCGGCGAGCGGCAAGTATTCTTTATCTATTCGTTATATAATACTTTTTCTGTTCCTGCCGGATCGCGCCTGGCCGCGAAAAACCGCGATTGATACCCTAGTGTAAGATTTTCCGACAACCCTTTTTCCGAACAAGGCTAGAACTTCAATTACCTGGAATCATACAATAAAAATTACTTGCCAGGACATCTAATTCATCAAAAAAAGGCCTGAAA
>DSBL01000042.1 GCA_011049455.1 Desulfonatronum sp.
GCTATTCCATTGTCAAAGACCTCATCCGCCAATTCAAAACACATCCCTGCGCTCGCGGCGAAACATCAGTATCTAAAGAAACTACACTCAACTGTCAAGAAAAATGTAAAAGAAATAAAAAAATATTTTTTGAGAAATAACAAGCCCATGGACACAGTGCGGCTAACGGCGGCCCCGATGTTGATGATAAAAATTGGCCAGATTGGGCGCTTTCTGAAACAAATACACCCCGATAAAGGCCGTGGCCAGGATGTAGATCCCGCTGAAAACCCGCAGTTGCGGTACGGCCAGGCTGGCGATAATGGCCGAGAACTCGCCGCGATGGACCATGGAAAAACCAGCCCGGCAGGACACCTTGGGGCTCAACCCGAAGATGCGGCTGCCCGCGTAGGCCGTAACGATCTTGCCCAGTACGGCCCAGAGGATGAGCGTGATCATCATGGGAATCAGGGGCACGCCTTCGCCAAAGGAAATGGTGGTCCCGAACCAGAAGAAGAAAAAGGGCAGGGTCACGTCCCGCAACGGGGAAACCATGTGCTCCAAGTCCTTGGACTTGCCGCTCTCCGAAAGCATCATCCCGGCCAAAAACGCGCCCAGGATCTCCGAAAGACCCAGCCACATGGCTGCGCCGGCATAGGCCAGGGCGATGCCCGTGGTCAGCAGGGGCATGTAATCCTGCTGCATATGCCGCCCCATGAAGGCTTCCAGCCGCTTGAAGCCGAAATGACCAATAAAAACGGCTCCAAAAACCAGCAGAGAGATCTTTCCCAACAAAATCAAAATGAATCCCGCCCCGGCATCCTCCCCTGTCTGCGCGCCGGCGATAAAAGACACCAGAAGCGGCGCGACCAAATCCTCGAAAATGAGCAGCGCCAGGATGAATTCGGCTTCAGGATTGGCCAAACGTTTTTGCTCCTCCAGCATCTTGGCCGAAATCGACGAACTGGTGGCATACGCCACGGAACCGATAATCAACGCCGACATCAAATCCAGGCCGAACAGAAAGGCCAGGGCCATGGCCCCGCCGAGATTGAGCAGCACGTCCAGCAGGCCCGCGGGCCAGATCCTGCGGGATATGGTCACCATCCGGGCCAGGGGGAATTCCATGCCCAGGATGAAAAAGAGCAGAACAATTCCGATTTCAGCGGCGGTGTGGATGACTTCCTTGTCCGGAAACAAGAAGGACAACCCCGCGCCCATGACGATGTACACCAAGACCGAGGGCAGCCGCAGTTTCTGCGAGGCGAAACTGAAGGCGAAAAAGGCGCACAGCGCAAGGCCCGCCAAAAGCAGAAACGGAAGGGGGGTCATGTCTTTGTCCGGATCAGAGTTGGCACATGCTCTCCAGGGACTTGGTCTGGTCCCTGGTGCCGATGGCCATCAAGATGTCGCCCGGCAGGATCACCTCGTTCACGTCCGGGCTGCCGATCATTCTGCCCTCCCGCTGGATGGCGATGATGGTCGAACCGGTGCGCTTGCGGATTTGGGATTCGATGATTTTTTTGCCCGCAACGCAGCTGTCCGGCTGAACCTTGATCCAGTCCATGCGGATGTTCTTGAGCAGCAGTTCCATCCGGTCATCGGCCACGGGCTGATAATCGACGCCCAGCAGGATCGTGCCCACCTGCTTGGCCTCTTCATCACTGAAATTCAGGGAAAAATCCGGCTCGTCCTCGTCCGGGTCCATGAAGTGATAGATCTCCCGTTGTCCGTTGTGGTGGAGAATGATCACAATCTGGTCGCCCTGGGCCATGGTCACGGCATACCGTTTGCCGATTCCGGGCAAATCACTTGTTTTCACCTGCATAAACAATCCTCATGCATCATTTCGGAACAAAAAATCCACGGACGGGAAAAAACAACCTTGAAAAAAACTGCATAAAAAACCGGCTCGTACGAGCCGGCGACAGATAAATAAACAAGGCCGTGGAACAGACCTTGCCCATTTGTTGATTATTGCCGAAGTTCAAATTTTTCAAAGGATTTCTCATAGTCGATTGACTTGCACTCCAGATTCTCCACTTTGCTGAAAGGCGGACCTTGCAGCAGACGCACGCGCAGTTCCTGAAGATTCTCTTCCGATCCCTGGGCCAAGATCTCGAACCGGCCGTCATGGAGGCTGCGAATCCATCCCGTTATGGAAAAATTTCTGGCCTCGTTTTGCACCCATTCCTTGAAATCAGCGCCTGGAACCGCACTGGCGGACTTGCCGGCAAACACGCAATTAAGGCTTTTGGTCATGTGATCCTCCAAATGGCTAAATGTTCGCTTTTCCCTGGGATCCGGGACTCAAGTACTCCCCGGGCACTACCGTTTCTTCCTGCTTGACCGATGCTCTCTTCATAGCCAGCGGCGTGGTAAAAGTAAACAATCCCAACGGGCGCTTACAGATAAGTGCTATGGGTGCGCAGCCTGTAAAGCGGATTGCTCTCCCCGTTGCTCGTCCACCAGCGTGGAAACAGCCAAGGCTGCCGCGAAAAACACAAGGCAAAGCAGCACGGACAGCTGCAGTCCGAAGCGGGTCTGGAGCATGCCCAGCCCAAGAATACCAAAAATTGCCGACAGCTTCACGGTCATGCCCCAAAAACCGAAAAATTCCGCCGCCTTGTTCAGAGGACTCATGCGGCCCACCAGGGTCCGGGCCGAAGACTGCACTGCGCCCAGCCCCAATCCAGCCACGCACCCCACCCCGAGAAACACTTGCTGGGGATGCACGGCCAGGTTGAAAACCAGATACAACGCCTCGGCCACCCAAGGCGTGGCGTAAATCAGCGTTACGGCCGCTATCCAAAGCAGCAACGTCAGTTCATAGGTGCGCTTGGCGCCGATGCGGTCCTGGAGCGCCCCGAATCCCAGAGCGCCGGCCGCTGCGAAAATCTGGGTCAAAACAAACATCAACATCTGATACAATGGCTGCCATCCCACCACCTGATCACCGTAGATGAAGGCAAAGCTGATCACAATGGACAGACCGGCCATGGAAAAAAACAGGGATACCAGAAAAACCCCCAAATCCCGGAAGCGGCGCAATTCCCGGCCTGTCCAGGCCAAGCGTTGAAATCCGCTGCGCACATGCTCGGAACAACGCAGGCGGCGAACCGAACCGCCCTTGGGTTCCCGCAGCCAGAAAAAGGTGGGCAGAGCGCCCACCAGGAAAAAAAAGGCCGCCAGCGGCCCCACAAGACGCAGATGGTGAAAGTTGCCTTCCGTGACCCCGCCCAAGCCCAAAAGGACAATGCCGGTGGAAACCAGACCGCCCGCATAGCCCAAGGCCCAGCCGAATCCGGAAATCCGGCCCAGCTTGTCCGGCGGGCCGAGGCTCGGCAAAAAGCCGGCAATGAAGCTTTCGCCTACGGAATAGCCGAAATTGGAAACCATGATCAGCACCATGCCAAGCCAGATCTGCCCTGGCGTGACAAAGTAAAGGCAGGCCGTGGATATCACGGTCAGAACATAGCTGGCGAACAGAAAGCGCTTCTTGGCAAAAGCGTGATCCATGATCGCCCCGCAAAGGGGTGCGGCCAGGACCACCAAGGCATAACTCAGGGAAAGGGAAAGGCTCCAGAGCAGATTTCCCAGGCGGAAATCCGGACCGTCTCCAACAATCATTCTGGTGAATACGACCCCGAAAACGACCGTAATGATCAGTGTCGTATAGGCCTGATTGGCAAAGTCGAACATGGCCCAACCGAAAATTTCCCGCTTGGAGGCCATGGGACGCGCAACCGACAATTTCAAAGAGTCAGGCATTGATTGCGTCCTGCTTACAATGCCACCGCATCACCTGGTTCCGGCAAAAAACCTCGGCCTTTCAAGGCTGTGGCAAGCATGTCCCGGATGACCCCGGCTTTTTCTTGTCTCACCCGGCGATTGACATGTACCAGGGCCAGGGACTTGGCCCGGGTCTTTTCGGCCAATTCAAGACAACCCGGCACTCCGCCGTGGCCGGGCGTATCCGGCTCCAGGCCGTAGGCCTCGTGAATGAGCAGGTCCACGCCTTGCGCCAAGTCTGCCGTGGACGGCGTGGGGCGGCCATCTCCGCTGTAAAAAACGGATTTCCCGTTGCAGGCGAGGCGCACGGCAAGACATGGCGCCAAGACAGAATGATCATTGGCCGTAAAACTCCATTGCGCTCCAGCGAGTTCGATCGTTTTCCCGGGTGCCGCTTCGAGGCAATGCACGGGATACTGCAGGCGCGTTTTGAATTGGGGAAAGGCCAGATCAAAGGAGGACCACAATTTTTCCTCAACCCCCTTTTGGCCCATGATGGTCAACGGCTTGGTCCGCCCCTCTTCCCAGAAGCGCAGCAAAAGCAACGGCACGCCGAGAAAATGGTCGCCATGAAAATGGGAAATCCAGACCGCGTCCAGGGCTGCGCCGACATGCGCATGGGCATAGTACGCCGCGGCCGCGGTGAACCCGCAGTCCAGCAGCACATGGAGTTGGTTTTCGGGACCACCCAAGGATACAAGAATCGACGTGTTCGGATAATGCTCGTCAAAAGCCTCGCCAACGCCGATGAATTGAACGCGCATTCCAGGACTCCTTTCTTTGCGGCAACGCCTTGATACTCTCATCCTGGTGAAAATTCCTCTTGCTTTTTCCTGACCAACGCCGTATCTTGTTGTAAGATTTCATCTTCAGCAAGGGGGAGCCGTCATGAGCATGGATGTTTCCGGAATCGGTACAATGGCCAGGGAAATGAACAGGCAGACCTTTGGGGCGCAAGTGGTGGCCAGGACTCTGGACACCATGAACAACGCCGGACCTTCAGCGGTTCCGACCGACAAGCAGTCCTTCGGCGCGGCCGTTGTCTCCAAAACAATGGACTACATGAACAGCGAGCCGGGCAAGTCCGGCATGGACGACATGAGCCAGACGTATAACTTCGCCAAGGACGTGCTCGGGACCTACGCCGCGGGTCGCGGAGCACTGGCTGACCTCCAGGTTTAAACGCTTTGCGAACATGCGCGGGCGACCAGTTTGTGTCGGTCGCCCACGCCCTGTCACCGCCCATTTATCCGGCTTTTCCCGTTCCGTGTACAATGCCGCACAAATCCTGCTTGCCCTCCTGGGTTTTGCCGGCATAGCTTGGTTTGTCCTCACCGGCCTGTTCAGCTCTCGAAGCTCCATGCCGTATCGAAGCACTTCCCGGCCGGCTCTGTTCATCGGCTTGTCGTCCTGGCTGGGCCTTGTCATCCTGCGCCACGATGTAGTGGCGGCAACGGGGCTTGTCGTCGCCATGGTCCTGCTTTGGCGCTTCTTTTGGATGAAAAACTAGTGTCCTGTCACATCTCTAATGTTGGATAAAGACGGTTCAGTTTGATCCGGGCATCTTCAGCAGTGAACTGCCAGTTAACCCCGGCCTTCATTCCGTTTCTTGTCGACTCCCATGCC
>DSBL01000050.1 GCA_011049455.1 Desulfonatronum sp.
CGGAAGCCAGCACCCCAGCGGGGTCAGCGACGTGGTGGTCAATTCCCGGCAAATCACGCTGAGCATCTGGGATTCCGGGGGCGTGGTGGATGGCGACACGGTGAACATCCTGGTCAACGGCGCGGTGATCCCGGGCGGATCAGGCGTCATTCTGGCCAAAGAGCCGCAAGTTTTTCAGCTTCAGCTGAATACCGGAAGCAATCAGGTATCAATATATGCCGTCAATGAGGGAACCAGTCCTCCGAATACGGCATCATTCCGACTGTCCAACGTGACCCAGGGCCAGTCAGAGCAGACCTATAAAATACATCAAGGGGAGAACGCGGCGTTTGCAGCGACTGTTGTCATCCAGTAGCCTGCCATGCAACAAGAACAGTATTTTTGCGGCAACTTCTCAGCACATTTTGCGTTGGCTTCACCAAATGGCCGCGATATCCCGGCCATGAACTGATTATGCTGCGTGGTTACCATTTTTTTTGCAGTACCCTCAGGAACTACTCTTTGTATCAAGTCATGAAATGTTGCAACAGATCTCATTGAACGGACGATTGCCCGGAGGATAAGCTTATGAAAGCCTTTGGCAGAAGGACAGGGTTTTTTGTTGCAGCCATAGTCACAGTTTTCTGTTTTTCCATGATTAATTCCATCGCGTCTGAAACTTCAGTGTTTCAGGACGGTCTTCCCCACTCTCCGTTTATGTTCGAAGGCGGGTTTCACTATGGTCAGACAGACATTTTTATCCCGTCTCCTGGATTTCCCTTAACCGTAACTCGTACTTACAACAGCAACTCTTCCTTTCCTGGTGTATTTGGCCACGGCTGGCATTCTGAATTTGATCAGCGGATCGTTTTTAACCCCGGAAGGCAGCGATGCCATGTCGTGGAACCAAGTGGAACGCTGCTTGAGTTCAGGCTCGACGCCGAGCGCAACCAGTACGTCTCGTTGCGCAAAGGCTGGCAGACCGTGACAGTGCAGGAAAACGGCACTGCCGTTCGCACCTTTCCGGGAGGCCGCACGGATTATTTTGACGCCTCAGGGCGTCTGGTAAAGAGGTCCGACCTCAACGGCAACGAGCAGAGATTGATCTTTTCGGAAAATGGACACCTTGTACAGGTCGTATCAAGTGCGAAGCAGTCTTTGTTCTTTTCATACGACGGCAACGGAAGAATCAGCCGGATTGAAGGATCGAACGGGCGAGTCTATCGCTATGAGGTGAATCCGGACGGGGATCTGCTCATGGCCGTGGACCCCATGGGGAGATCTACGCTCTATGAATACGATAACAACCATAAGCTGACGGGCGTTCGCTATCCGGATGGCAACGGCAAGTCCGTTTCGTACGATGCCGATACCGGCCTCATTCTCTCAGAGGCCGGGCCAGGGGAGTATCGACGAGAATATGCCTATGATTTCAAGAAGCTTGCAATCAAAACCACGGATGGAAACAACCAGAAAACTGTGACATCCTACTCTCCTGATTTCAAAAGAAAAACCATTGTCGATGCCCTTGGCGGCAAAAGCGTCATCCATTTTCAGAATGATGGGTTGCCGGTCATGATTCAGGATGCGGCGGGAGGGCAGACCCGCTTCGAGTACGACAAACGCGGAAATCTAGTATCCGTGATTGATCCGATGGGAATATCTCGACACTGGGAACATCATCCAGAACTCAATCTCATTACCTCGGCACTGGATCCAATGGGGCAAAGGACCCTTTTCAGATACGATAAAGCTGGCAATCTCGTCGCTCTTGTCAATCCGGCCGGACTGGAGACTCGTTTTTTTTATCAAGACCAGGGGCTTGTTTCTGAAAGCATCGCTCCAGACGGTCATCATAAGCGTTATGAATACGACGCCCAGGGGAACTTGACCCGAATCACGGATCAAGTCGGAATCATTTATGAGGCGTCCTATGCCCGAGATGGCCGGATTATTAAGCGCGGACTGCCTGACGGCACGTGGATCGCCTTCAACTATAGCCCCAGTGGCGCCTTGACCGGGGCAATAGATTCCGGGGGCAGGATGTGGAGATATGAATACGACGACATGGACCGATGCATCGCCATGATCGATCCTGAAGGTCATGGCGAAAGGATTGACTACGACGAAAGAGGACTTGTGAGCACCTTGAGGGATTCGTTGGGCAGCGAAGCCAGATTCGATTATGATCCAGAGGGAAACCTGATCAAAATAACCGATGCCCATAACAATGCAACCCGTTTTCGCTATGACGCCTTGAATCGTGTCATTGAAAGGGTTGACGCCGCCGGCAATCCTTCCTTCAAGTTTACATACGATCTACTGGGACGACTGGCAACGCGCACCGACGCAGTGGGGCGGACAACACGATTCATGCACAATGGTTCAGGGCTTCTTGTCGAGAAAGTCTATTCATCGGGAGATGGTGTGCGTTTTTCCTACGACCCTTCAGGAAGACTGACTTCTGTGCGGGGTCGCCAAACGTCCATGAATTTTGCCTATGATCGATTCGGTCGACTCATCTCTCAACAGGATCTGATTCTTGGGCAAACCTTGCATTATGTTTACAGCCAGGCCGGCCGTCTTTTTCAGGTTAAGGGCCCGCAAGAAAGGCTCATCAGTTATGGCTACGACCAGCGAGGCCGCCTCCACTCTCTTACAGATCAGGGTGGAGGCATGACGTCGTTTCACTATGACGAAATGGATCGAAGAGCCCTCGTTCGCTATCCCAATGGGACCATGGCCCATTACGATTACGACAATCATGGCCGACTGATCGGGATCCGGCATGAAGCTGAGGGTGAGGGGGTATTGGCCAGTGTGGAATATGCCCTGGATCAGCATGACCGCCGGGTTGGAGCAAGGTTCGACACACGACAGCTTCATTATGGCTATGACAGCACTGGACAACTCATCAAAGAGGCAACCCCAGATGAAACATTACGTTATACGTATGATGCCTTGGGAAATCGTCTGGAGATGCTGGCGGGGGGGAAACTGGTATACGAGTATGATCAACTGAACAGGCTTCTTCAGGCTGGCAAGACGCATTTCGAGTACGATCAAAACGGACATCTCATTCGAAAAACAGAAGATGCTCAAAGCACGACATACTCCTACAATGCGGAAGGACATCTGACGGGTGTGAGGCTTCCGGATGGTCGTGTCTATGAGTACGAATATGACGATCTGGGCAACAGAAAGGCCAGAGACGGCCCAGAGGAAAGCAGAAGCTATTTTTACAACGGAAGTGAACTCATTGCCGAATTTTCACCTAGCGGGGAATTATTGCGACATTACTTGTATGGCCCTAAACAGGACGATCTCCTTGGTTTTTTTGAAGGAAGCAGGTTTTTCTCGGTGCATCGCGACGGGCTTGGAAGTGCCATGGCCGTGGTCGATGAGGAGCATAATATCTCATCTCGTTATGCGTATTCAGCTTTTGGCCAGGTTGATATCCAGCAGGAGAATGTTCCTTTGGATTTTCTTTTTGCCGGCGCCCGCTACGACAGGGAAAGCGGATTCCATTATCTGAGGACCCGAGCCTATGACCCAGCCACAGGACGTTTTCTGTCGCCGGATGTTATTGGCCTTGTGGGCGGGATCAACCTGTATGTCTACGTGAGAAACAACCCAGTCAATCTGATCGACCCAGACGGCACGTTTGTGGGAACGGCGCTTGGCACTGTCATTGGCGGCACCGTGGGAGCGATTGGTTCATGGTACCGGGGTGAGGATATCTGGGCAGGGGCATCAGGAGGGGCTGTCTCCGGGGCGATCAGCGGAGCTGCTATTGACATTGTGGTAGCTACGGCGGGTACTGCCGCGCCAGCTGCGGGGATGCTTATTGCTGCCGGGGCTACAGGCGGTGCTACGGGAAGCGCCGCTGGCAGCTATGTGCAGCAAGGAGTAACCAATATCAATGCAGGCCGGGATTTCAACGAAAATCTTGATACACGTGCTATTGCAACGTCGGCTGGAACTGGATTGCTTTTCGGGGCGGCAGGAGGCGCTGTTGGCGCGATGACATCCCAAGCCATGTCGCAAACACTGCGTCAGGCTGGCAGGTCAGGATTGATGATGCGCCATGCGGACTCTGTTGCAACGGCTCTTCGAGGGATGCCGAATGCAACCGATGAAATCATTTCGGAAGTTGTGGTCAATATTGCTCGAGATGCAAGCAAGCATGCCAGTTCTGTTGCAGGAAGGATAGCGGTCATTTCCACTGTCAGCACGACATACAGCGAGGTAGCAGATG
The DNA here is from genome assembly GCA_011049455.1 of Desulfonatronum sp. Lineage (GTDB taxonomy): Bacteria > Desulfobacterota > Desulfovibrionia > Desulfovibrionales > Desulfonatronaceae > Desulfonatronum. Next base: position 4,238 of record DSBL01000050.1, read on the forward strand.
AAATTATCACCCCGGGCCTGATCAGTAGCACTTCAGAAAGACCCGCAGGTTCTTCATCGGCTACGCCTGGGCCGATGCCTCCCGAGCCAGCACCCGAACCGGATGCGCCCGCACCGACAGGCTCTGAGCCATCAGACCCTGGACGCGACGATCCAGCCGAACCGGCTGCGCCTGGGCCGACGCCTCCCGAGCCAGCACCTGAACCGGATGCGTCCGCACCGACAGGTTCTGAACCATCCGACCCAGGACGCGACGATCCAGCCGAACCGGCTACGCCTGGGCCGATGCCTCCCGAGCCAGCACCTGAACCGGATGCGCCCGCACCGACAGGCTCTGAGCCATCAGACCCTGGACGCGACGATCCAGCCGAACCGGCTGCGCCTGGGCCGACGCCTCCCGAGCCAGCACCTGAACCGGATGCGCCCGCACCGACAGGTTCTGAACCATCCGACCCAGGACGCGACGATCCAGCCGAACCGGCTACGCCTGGGCCGACGCCTCCCGAGCCAGCACCCGAACCGGATGCGCCCGCACCGACAGGCTCTGAGCCATCAGACCCTGGACGCGACGATCCACCCGAACCGGTTGTGCCTGGGCCGACGTCTCCCGAACCCGCGCCTGAATCGGATGCGCCCGTTCCGAGCGAAACCAGAACAACTGCCTCCAGTTCGGATCCTGTTGCAGTTGATCCAAAAGGCGAGGACAAGGCAACGCGAACGAAGAATGACGTTTTTGACCCTCGTGCGGACCGCAACATCCGGAAAGGCACGCCCTGGGGGGGCGAGAATGTGGACATGGCCAAGGTGGATAAGCTTACCGAGGGATTCGCCGGAGGGGTCCCGGACAGACAGCAGACGGCCAGTTCAACGGATCTGCCCGGCGGCGGGATTACAAGACCTGTTCCCGATGATTACGCGTCGGATTTCACCATGACGCCCGGCCGGACCGATCCAGTTTCTTCGGCTGCAGATCCAGACCCGGGTTCGCCTGCATCCACCGGAAGCCAGCACCCCAGCGGGGTCA
>DSBL01000150.1 GCA_011049455.1 Desulfonatronum sp.
CATCTGAAATGCAAAGGAGCAGGACCATAACCCGATACCTCACATGCAATTTGATCCTTCCGGCCCTGCTCCTGCTGTTGACCAGCACTTCCGCCCTGGCCGCGGAGTACACGGTGACACCGGATATGACGCCGCAGCAGGTGTATACGACCATTGAGTCCGCACGTGCCGGGGATACGGTGCTGATCCAGCCCGGCACCTACCAAGTCCGGATCTATCTCTCCAACAGCGGAACGCCCGACAACCCGATCACCATCAAGGGATCCGACCCGGACAACCGGCCTGTTTTCGACTATGCAGGCAGGGATTGCGATCAATGGCCGGGGAGCAATGCGGGCCGCATTCATATCTGGGCGTGGCAAATCCAGGCCAGCGATGTGACCCTGGAAAACCTGATCATCCGCAATGCAAAGTATTCCAAAAGGATGTCTTCAGCGGCCATCTTCATGGGGCCGGAGACGATCTACAAGGAGCCGACGCCGCCGGAGACGATCCCATCTGGCATCGTGCTAAGAAACATAAAAATGCATGATAATGACGAAGGGTTGCAGGGCACGGCGGAAGGGACCCTTGTCGAGCACTGCGAACTGTATAATAATGGCAGGTCCGAAGCCGCGAACCCCAAACATAATGTCTACCTGCAGGGCGGGAGCGCTGTTTTTCGTTTCTGCAAATTTTACAACCCCCTGACCGGGGCCAATCTCACCTTGCGGACAAGAGAGTGCAGGATCGAGTATTCGGAAATCGGTGCATTCGTTTCCAGCCATTCGATCCAAGTGTTGACCAACAAGGCCCAGCAGGTAAACGGTCAACCCTACAGGCAGACAATCACCCTGATCGGCAACAGGCTCAGCGGCGTCAGGACCGGCGGCAAGCAGATGTCCAAATTCATCATTTTGCATAACTCGAACAAATATGCCGGAACCAGCATGTTCTTGAACATGTACTACAACACGTTCGAAGGGGCTGAGGGCAATTCAGGGGCATTGGTCCAACTGAAGCACGATACGGGAACGCGGCAACTCGGCGCGAACATCTACAACAACCTTGTCCTGAACAATACACATCCAGTCTTTATCGCGCCGGCGCACTCCATGGACGACCCCATGTACAGCGTGGACATCCGCTTTAACTGGTGGTCTGAAGGCGACTACAGCCGCTGGGCGGGAGTGATGAACGACAACTATTTCGGCGGAGACCCTGAAATCGAAGCTCGCGGCAGGGCCAACGCAGCCTTTGGGAAAACCCCCATGTTTGAACCACTAGGTGCGGCAAGAACGGCGGCAGGTAACCTGGGCGCCTTTTCAAAGGGAGTATTCAGACATAAAATGAATCCCTTCGCCATCCATCTGTTGCTCGACGAATAAAACGCGACTCGCGCGGTATCGCTTAGAACGAACAGTCGGCTGAATTGCACAGATCAGGCGGCCTAACCATGGGGGGGTAGGAACTCGGACTGCCCAGGATCACCCGATACGCGAACCACGCGAAATGCCTGATGTTGTATCTTTATGAACCGCCTTCGCGCACCTATCCAGAATGACGGAGAGGTGCGGGGCAAGCTGCTCGCAAGCCGCCAAATCCGTCAGGGTGTATGTTTTCGGCTCATGCCAGGAAAGACGCAAGCGCCGAAAGGTTTCACGCCCGCTGCGCTGAAGGCGTCAGTTCCCTTTATCCCCCCACCCAGGTACGGCACAACTGTTTTTCTCTCCGCGTTCCTTCCTTGGCGGCCCTCGTGCTTTGAGTGACCACAGGGAGTAGGCGGTTCAAATTACCCAAAACACGACACACGAAAAATGGGTAAATTGAGCGGATTTTACCCAAAGTACGACACACGCTAAATGGGTAAAAATGGCCTTAACTTCACAGATCGCGTTTGACGCGGAGTGTGAAGATAGGGGGATGGGGGGAGGTGGAGGGTTGACTTTCGATTTGGGCGTGGTCAGCATGCGGGGGTGCCCTGCCGTGAAATTATCTGAAATGAAAAGGAGCAGAACCATGTCCCGCAGCATTGCATGCAAACTCATTTTATCGACCCTGGCCATCCTTTTTTGCAGTATCCAAGCCCTGGCCGCGGAGTACACGGTCACGCCGGATATGAGCCCGGAGCGGGCCATTGAGGTCATCGAGTCCGCCGGGGCCGGCGACGTGGTTTTGATCGAGCCCGGCACGTACCAGTTCCGGGTCTATCTGCAAAAGGACGGCGTGACCATCAAGGGATCCGACCCGAACAACCGGCCGGTATTCGACTACGCAGGCAAGGACGTTGATCAATGGCCGGGCAGCGATTCCGGAAAGATCCACCGCTGGGCCTGGCAGATACAGGCGGACAATATTACAGTCGAGGATCTGGTGATTCAAGGGGCCGTGCACCGCGCGGACAGAAACTCGTCAACAGCCATCTTCCTGGGGCCGCTGACAATATATCGGGAACCCACCCCGCCGGATACCATTCCGGAAAATATCACCTTGCGCAATCTTTTATTGCGCGACAATGATGAAGGGTTGACCGGCACCGCGCACAATGTCCTGGTGGAACGGTGCGAGTTCCACGGGAATGGTGACCCTTCCGCCAAGAATCCACGGCACAACGTCTATTTGCAAGGCGGGTCAGCCGTATTTCGGTTTTGCCATATCCATGCCCCGGCGGTGCACGCCAACCTGTCGCTGCGAACAAAAGATGCGCGGATCGAGTACTGCGATATCGGCCCGTGGGGTGAGGGGTCATCTCACGGCATCCAGTTGCTGACGGACAAGGCTGGCAGCACGAAAGGCGAAAGCTACCAGCAGACATTGACGTTGATCGGCAACAAGCTCAGTGGCGTGCGAGAAGGGAAAAAAGGAATGTCCAAATTCATTTTTCTGGGCAATACCAACAAGTATGCCGGCAACAGGATGCGCCTGAACATGTACTACAATACGTTTGAGGGTGAAAAGGGAAATTTTGGACACATTGTTCAACTCCTGCCCGGCCCTGGACAAGAAAAAATGGAAGTTTTTCTTTACAACAATGTCTTCAAAAACAATTACAATCCGATCCGTTACTCCGCCGGCGATGTCAACGACCCTCTTTACAATGGCGATATCCGGCACAACTGGTTTCCCAAGGCAGATTACGGAAAGTGGTCTTTGATCATGCAGGACAATGTCATCGGCGGAGACCCGATACGCAAAGGAGCCGGCGCAGCGAACATGGAATTTGGCGAAGTGCCGAAGTTTGAGCCTCTTGGAAATCCGAGAAGTTCAGCGCTCAACTTGGGGGCCTATGAGTAGGTTTTCTTGGCGCGTATTCCGTGCATTGAACCTCTCATCATCCGAACATGCAGCAGCTTGCATGCGCACTATATTTTTCGTGTGACCAGAGGGAAGTATCCTGTTGTTTTGCCAAACTTTGATTTGATATAGATCAACGTCGCAACATTCCAAGTGATGATGCTCACCATTGCTGCTATTGCCGCGCCGTGAAGACCGTATCGCGGCGTAAGCAATACATTCAAAAGGATGTTCGCCAAAGCGGCAACAAATACGATATTTCTGAACATATTCTGGTGCCCGGTCATGTTCATGAAATACCCGGTGGCCCCGGATATGGAATTCACGAACTGCCCCAAAATCAACAGTACCAGCGCCGGATAGGCTGCACCGAACGGTTCGCCAAAGATTGTTTGCAGGACCGGCTTTCCCAGGAAGATGAAGAACAGCAGAATCGGGGTTGTTGTCCAGAATATCAGTTTGGATGATTTTTTTGCGATAGAGAAGAGTTCGTCAATTTTGTTCGAGTGATACAACTCCGAAAACTTGGGTGCGGCCATGGAATTGATGGCCGTGAGCACGAAGGAGGTCAGGGTGGCCAGCTTGACCGCAATGGAATAGTAGCCCACCTCGGCTTCCGGGCGGAACATCCCGAGCATCAACACGCCTGTTTCCCCGATAATGAAGGTCATGGTCGCGGTCATCAGCATGGGCAGGGAAATGGCCAGGACCTCGCGCACGGGCACAACGTGCAGCGGATCCGATGGTTGTATCCTCTGGTTGAAGACATGGTGCATGATCCACAGGCCGATCATTGCCGTAACGGCATAGGACCCCATCAGGGCGTAGACCGGGTTGTCCTGATGAAACAGCAGGAATGTCAGGGGAAGCAGGATCAGCAGCTTCGCAAGCTGGGGAAGGAGCTGCATGAGCGCGAAAGCCCGGATCAGCCGCAACCCACGCACTGCCTCTTGCGTCAACAGCATCAGGGAATTGCAGACAATGAAGACCGAGGCCAGGGCAAAGTAGAAGCGCAGATGCTCCTTGGAGAAAACAACCCTGGCCACGAAGCCTGAACTGAAGAAAAGCACCGCCCCCGCGGTTAATGATGTGCACACAACGAGCAAAAGGATCGTTCGATAGACGGCAAAGGCCGAGGATGCGGAGTACTTGGCCAGGTGCTCGGGGATCAGGCGCAGGATGGACGTTTTCGTGCCCAGCAGCGTAAACAGGGTCGCAAGCAGGAGAAAGGACTGGACAACGGCGACGATGCCCAGGATGTCAGCACCATAGCGCCTTGCAATAATAACAGAGGTGACCAGCCCCAGGGCCGTGGCAACCACCTTTGCCCCCAGCGCCCAAACCGAGCCTTTGAGAATTTCAGAGAAGTTCTTGTCGGACAGGTTCTCTTGAAGTTTATTCCGGAGCATGCTGTACATTGTAGCCCAGTTGCTCCATGTGCCGACCACAGATCCGTTCGATTGTGCGCAGGTTCTCCGCCCCAAAAAATTCCGCCAGGTTGGTATCCCGCCGACCCCTGGGCTGGAACTGGACGTTGAGCAGGCCTGAAATATCGTTTTCAGCCGGCAGGTCCAACTTTTTGGCCAGGGCCTTGATGGCGTTCTGCTTGTCCGCGCGAAAATCCTCATAGCGGATCAATGCCATGCGTTCAGAATTCTTCAGGTAAATATCCGCAAGATACCGCCACCGCTCTGCCATCATCTCGATGTACCCATCCCCGTTCAGCCCCAGCCACTCGCCGTTGAACAGGATATGCCAGCTTTTCTTGATTTCACGCATTTCCTTTGCGCTCAGGTGTTTCTTGTCCCCTGGAAGATCCCAGCGGTTCAACAGACTGCGGATATTGTCCACGGGTTCGCGGACGATAAACACGAACCGGGCCAAAGGGAAACGCGTCGTCAGTTGGTCGTAAAACGGCGTGAGGTTGGCCTCCTTGATGATCTTGCGCGAAAAATCCAGCCGGTTGCGCCG
>DSBL01000085.1 GCA_011049455.1 Desulfonatronum sp.
AAACTGGCCTATGTGGTCAGCGCCCTGCAAAGCGAAACCGCGCGAAATCAACCGTCGAAACTCAACTACCGCCTGGACGAGCGCATCGCCGAAAAACTGGTGGCCGTGTTCCGGCCGGAACACCTGGGCGGCCTGGTCAACCGCAAGGCCGGCCGCAATCGGGCTCTTGTTGACGCCGGTTTTCACGATCACAGCCTGCGCTTCAGCTTTGCCCCGAACAGCCGCAAGAAGGTGGCCCTGGAAGAGCATGTCCCGGCCCAAACCGCCCGGGACTCCGTTCTCCTGCCGCCCAAGGAGGCCTTGTCCCTGTTCCCCAGCCTGATCGGATCGTATGAGCGCAGGGAAATGGTCATGGACGAAACCTATTACGACTTGTGCCGAAAATTCCTGGCCTCGCCTCTGAAGCCGGCGCAACTGGAGCCCGTGGAGGATTTGGTCAGGGATTTGGAAACCATCTTGCAAGGCAAAATCATCCTGGACCAAGGCCGATTCCTGGTGAAAACTCCGGACAAGGGCCGGCTGGAAATCGGCTTGCTGGCGGAAGGACTGCGCAAAATCGCCCAGTTGGCCTACCTGCTTTTGAACGGCTCCCTGCGCAAAGGATGTACCCTGTTTTGGGACGAACCCGACTGCAATCTGAATCCAAAATTGATCCGCAAGGTGGCCGGCGCCCTGGTGGCCACGGCCGGTTTCGGCATTCAGGTGGTCATGGCCACCCACAGCCTGTTTCTGCTCCGGGAACTGGAACTGCTGACCCGCGGCTCCCCCCTGGCCACGCTCTACACCGGCCTGGAATGCAGGAACTCCGGCGTGATCTCCCGCCAGGCCGCAGAAATTGAGGATCTGCCAAGCCTCATCGCCCTGGAGGAGGAGCTGGACCAGAGCGACCGCTATCTGGAGATGCATTCTGAGCAGACAGGGCCCGCGATATGACCGCATTTGTCGAAGGGGAAATAACCTTCACCTTTGCGCAGGGGCTGACGGTCTGCAAATATGACGACAGCAAGTTCTACCGGGGCACCATGCTTCGGGTCGAAGGGACCAAGGGAGTTGATTTTTTGGTGGTCCGCCCCGGTTCGGGAAACATGAGCAACACCGTGTTCATCGAGGTCAAGGACCTGACCGGCCATGAATCCCGCAACCGGCAGCGACTGCTGTCCGGACGGCTGGTTTCCGAAGTGGTTCAGAAGGTGCGGGACACGCTCTCCGGACTGTACGCCGCGCAGCGCTGGGATATCCAGGAATTGCGGCCCTTTGTGCGCGCCCTGTTCCATAACCCGGCATCGGCCCGAATCCTGGTGATCCTTTTTCTGGAGGAGCGCAAAAGTTCATCCTTGCTTTTCCCCTACAAACGCCGTTTGGCTGATCAGGTGCAGTTGCTGAACAGCAAACTGCGCCCCTTTCGCGCCGAAGGCAGGATCTACAACAGCAGGACCCTGCCCAGCAGCTTAGGCTGGAAAGGGGTCAGGCGGGCCGGGCAGACCGATGGCGCTTTTGCCAAACGCAAATGAACGAAGACCTCGACATTTCTTTGCCCGAACCGCCTTGACAAAAAGCTGTTTCGGGTTGTAATAATTTTCACGAAGATTGGAGTGCAGAGCTTTTTGGTCAATGGATTCATGTGTGCACTGCAGGAACATCGTCCCGGGAAAGTCCGGGAGGATGTCCGTCACTTTGGCATGAACCCCCTAAAAAACCTTTGAGGAGGTAGAGCAATGGCGAAACACGAAACCCCGTTGTTGGACGAGCTGGAAAAGGGACCATGGCCCAGCTTTGTTTCCGACATCAAACGGGAAGCGGCGTCCAGGGCGAAAAACGAGAAGAACGTCGAGTTTCAGATCCCCGCCGAGGTCTGTGAAGATTTGCTGGGTGTTGTCGAGCTTTCCTATCATGAAGGCGAGACCCACTGGAAGCACGGCGGCATCGTCGGCGTGTTCGGGTACGGCGGCGGCGTCATCGGCCGGTACTGCGACCAGCCTCAACAGTTCCCCGGCGTGGCCCATTTCCACACCATGCGCGTGAACCAGCCCTCCGGCCTGTACTACAGCACCGACTTTTTGCGGCAGCTTTGCGATCTGTGGGAGTTCCGGGGCAGCGGCATGACCAACATGCACGGCTCCACCGGCGACATCGTGCTTCTGGGCACTACCACGCCCCAGCTGGAGGAAGTCTTTCACGAGCTGACCCACAAATTCGAGACCGACCTGGGCGGCTCCGGCTCCAACCTGCGCACCCCGTCCTGCTGTCTGGGCATGTCCCGCTGCGAATTCGCCTGCTACGACACCCAGGCCATCTGCCACGAGTTCACCAATGTGTACCAGGACTTCCTGCACCGGCCGGCCTTCCCCTACAAGTTCAAGTTCAAGTTTGACGGCTGTCCGAACTGCTGCGTGGCCTCCATTGCCCGCTCCGACCTGTCCTTCATCGGTCTGTGGCGGGACAACATCCGTATTGATCAGGAAGCCGTGAAGGCCTACATCGGCGGGGAGATTCCGCCCAACGGCGGCGCCCATGCCGATCGCGACTGGGGCAAGTTCGACATCCAGAAGGAAATCATCGACCTGTGCCCGACCAAATGCATGTGGATGGAAGGCGACACCCTGAAGATCAACGACAAGGAATGCAACCACTGCATGCACTGCATCAATGCCATGCCCCGGGCCCTGCGCATCGGCGAGGACAGAGGCTGCGCCCTGCTTTTGGGCGCCAAGGCCCCGATCCTGGACGGCGCGCAGATGGGCACCCTGATCGTGCCCTTCATCAAGGTCGAACCGCCGTATGATCCGATCCATGAACTCATCGAAAAAATCTTTGATTTCTGGATGGAAGAGGGCAAGAACCGCGAGCGTGTCGGCGAAACCATGAAACGCTTCGGTCTGGCAAAATACCTGGAAATCATGGACCTGAAGCCGGATCCACGGATGATCAAAGAGCCTCGCGCCAATCCGTACATCTTCTGGAAGGAAGAGGAAGTACCCGGTGGTTGGGACAGGAAGATCGAAGACTACAGAAGCCGACACCAAATGTAACAAGCCCAGGAGGTAATAAAAATGGCATTCATTTCCTCAGGATATGATCCGAAGAACCCGATGAAGGACCGGATCACGGATATCGGCCCGAAGCACTACGAGCAGTTCCTGCCCCCGGTGATCAAGAAGAATTTCGGCAAATGGCTGTACCACGAGATTCTGGAACCCGGCATTTTGATGCACAAGGCCGAAAGCGGCGACGAAGTGTACACCATCCGCGTGGGCACGCCCCGGATCATGAGCGTTTCCACGATCCGCGAAGTCTGCGACATCGCCGACAAGTACTGCAAGGGCCATGTCCGCTGGACCACCCGGAACAACCTCGAATTCATGGTGGACAGCAAGGATCTGGTCGAGCCCCTGAAGCAAGACCTGACCAGCCGCAAGCACACCGGCGGCAGCTACAAGTTCCCCATCGGCGGCACCGGCGCGTGCATGACCAACATCATCCACACCCAGGGCTGGGTGCACTGCCACACCGCGGCCACGGACGCCTCGGGCACGGTCAAGTCGGTCATGGACGATCTGTTCGACGAGTTCCAGCACATGCGCCTGCCCGCCCAGTTGCGCGTGTCCATGGCCTGCTGCGTGAACATGTGCGGCGCGGTGCACTGCTCGGACATCGGATTCGTGGGCTACCACCGCAAACCCCCCATCATCGACCACTACCACCTGGACAACCTCTGCGAGATCCCGTTGGCCGTGGCCGCCTGTCCCACCGCGGCCATCCGCCCGGTGAAGGTGGACCTGCCCGACGGCAAAAAGGTCAATTCCGTGGCCGTGAAGAATGAGCGCTGCATGTTCTGCGGCAACTGCTACACCATGTGCCCGGCCATGCCCCTGTCCGACGGATCGGGCGGGGACGGGCTGATCATCATGGTCGGCGGCAAGGTTTCCAACCGCATCAGCGATCCCAAGTTCTCCAAGGTCGTGGTGGCCTTCATCCCCAACGAGCCGCCTCGCTGGCCCACATTGACCAAGACCATCCGGCAGATCATCGACGCGTACTCCAAGGACGCCCACAAGTACGAACGCCTGGGCGAATGGGCCGAGCGCATCGGCTGGGAACGCTTCTTTGAGAAGACCGGCCTGGAATTCTCCTGGCACCTGATCGACGACTTCCGTGATCCGGCCTACAACACGTGGCGTCAGAGCACGAACTTCAAGTTCTAACATTCTTCGCTGTCCGCCCGGAGAGCATGCTTTCCGGGCGGACATCCATACACAATCGAGGAGTTTCCCATGGATGAAGCAGCAGCAAGGCAAGCGATCATTGACGGCATGCAGGCCAAAAAAGGCAAGTCCAAGTTCTATTTCAAGGACTTGAACTCCATGATTCCGGAAATGAAGACCCTGCAGGTAAAAAAGCTTCTGGGACAGATGGTCAATGACCAGATTCTGGAATACTGGTCCAGCGGCAGCACCACGTTTTACGGACTGAAAGGCGCCGGAAAGCAGCACTCCGGCGAGGGTGAAGAATAGCCTTACGGCTACTCATCTCAATCATCATCTTGCCCAAAACGTTTTTTTCGCTTTTTTGCACTGACTAGTGAGCGCGATACCTCGCCTGATTTTGGCCGGTCTCAGCGGAGGGGCGGGGAAAACCATACTGACCCTGGGTCTGTGCCGGAATTTGGTGGACAACGGCCTGACGGTCAAGCCCTTTAAAAAGGGTCCAGATTATATTGATGCCGCATGGCTCGGCCTAGCCGCCAAACGCCAGGCATCAAACCTGGACCCTTTTTTAATGTCCCCGGCAAAGCTGCTCTCCCTTTTCACCACGGAATGCGCCTCGGCCCAGTTCGGACTCATCGAAGGCAACAGGGGCCTGTTCGACGGCAAGGACACCAGCGGTTCCTGTTCCACCGCGGAACTGGCCAAGCTGCTCAAGGCCCCGGTGATCCTGGTCCTGGACTGCACCAAAATGACCCGCACCGCGGCCGCTGTGGTCCTTGGGTGTCGGCATTTTGATGCCCAGCTCAATCTGGCCGGCGTGGTCCTGAACCGGACCGCCGGAAAACGCCACCGGACCATTGTTCGCCAGTGCGTGGAAAAATACACCGATGTGCCGGTGGTCGGCATCCTGCCAAAGATAGCGCCGGATCCCATCCCGGAGCGGCACATGGGCCTGATATCCGATCAGGAATACCTGGAGGCGCAAAAAACCCTTGATCTGTTGGCCACGATCACTGCAGACTGTCTGGATGT
>DSBL01000067.1 GCA_011049455.1 Desulfonatronum sp.
CAAACGCATGGTATATGAAACTCGTGGACATGGCCGACCCTCCCGATGTTCGTTGGTGCGTTCATCGGAAAGTCTCCATGTCCACATTTTTTGTCAAAAGTACGCTTCAACCGGATGAACCAATTTTTCGACCGGATTTTTACAGTTTTACTGCATGAACTGGTCGAAAATGTTACAGTAAAGACGATGAAATGTCAAATGTTTTTAGAGTGTTGCTGTATTTTTCAGGGCCGACTACATTAATTTCTCAACAGGTGGCTGTCTCACCTTCAATGACACAGAGGGCCACGGTTAAAATTCTTATTCCTTTCAGATTATTTCACCGTGTCGTTCCAGCCATTTTTGGGGGTTCTTGCTGAAATTGTTGTAGGCGTGCACTACCCGGCCCGGCTCGTCGTCCATGAGCAGCCGGCCCTGTTCCAGCCACAGCACCCTGGAGCAGAGTTTTTTCAGCTGGCCCGGGCTGTGGGAGACGATGAGCACGCTTTTCGCTTTTTCGCGCATGGCCCGCATCCTGGCCATGGCCTTGTCCTGAAAGGACTTGTCGCCCACGGCCATGGCCTCGTCCAGGATCAGGATCTCCGGTTCCACGGCCGTGGCCACGGCAAAGCCAAGCTTGCTCTTCATCCCGCTGGAATAGGCGCGCACGGGCTGGTCCATGAACTGACCGATCTCGGCAAACTCTTCAATATTCGGCATCAGATCCCTGGTCTGTTTGCGGCTGAGTCCGAGCAGGCTCGCGCTGACATACACGTTCTCGCGGCCCGTCAACTCAGGCTTGAAGCCCACACCTATCGCCAGCAGCTGGACCCGGCCTTTTGTGTGGACTTGTCCCATGTCAGGTTTGAAAACTCCGCAACAGACCATGGACAACGTACTTTTTCCAGATCCATTGCGGCCGATAATCCCGATGGTTTCCCCTTCGTGCAGCACGAAAGAGACATCCCGCAAGGCCCAGAACGTGGTGTTGTCATTTCCTCGGTCGCGAAGCCATGAGAATATCCGTCCGGTCTGCTGGAAACACAGGCTCACATGATCAAAGACAATACAGGGTGGCCTGGAGGGTGAAGCTGCCTTTTCGGGTTCAATCGGGTTATCAGTTTTTTCCTCTGGCGAATCGTTTTTTGGGGCATCAGAAGTGATTTCTGGAAGAATACTGCCGCCCTCTTGGGGCTTGGCAGCCACATTCTCCAAAGAGTCGCTATCTGCCTGTTGCGGGGCAGGTTTGCTTGCTCTCCCTGCAGACTTGGGGGTTGAGCGAGGAGCCTCAACCTGTTGCCGTGAAGAATTTTTTTTCGGCTTGACGTTAGTTTCAACAATAGGGGTGGGATCAAATACATGCGTGTGGAGATAATATCGTGGTTCATCCCATGTCGCGACGCTGTCACCCAGCCAGGGCGGAACAGGCTGCACCGCATAAACCTGGGCCCTGCGCAACCCGACGCAATGCGGCAGAAAATGCTCGGCTTTTTGTTCGCCTGTTTTCAGGTCAAATTCCACCAGACGGGGCGGGATCTGGGTGGGCTTGATTTTCCCGAAACTGCATACACCGCAAACTAGGCGGTCTTGCAAGACAGTGATGCCTCGCACGTTCTGCACGCTGCCCGGCCAGCGCGTCGTATCCGCCACGGGCTGAAAAGTCGCGGCGGGTTTGAAAGGTCCGGCAAGGGGTCGACCGGGCCAGGCTTGTGCGTGGACCAGGCCGGCCTGGATATCCGTGAGAAAGAGCACGCCCTCATGCACGATGCCGCCGTGGGGGTTGAAGGGTGTTTCCAGGAGCACCCTGCCCGAGCCTGCTCCCAGAAGCGCCCCCCGTTCGGTTTCATTGACAAACGACGTGAACAGCACCAGACCGTGCTCCTGATCCTCCAGCATGTGTCGGATCACGCCGAACCGAAAGGTTTTTTTTTCAGGAACGCGACCTGGCAGGGGAAAATACTCGGGAAACATGTCCCACAGATGCTTTCGGCCCTTGAAATTGCCCTGCAAATCAAAACTGTCCAGGGCACCGAGCGAGTTGAATGAGACATGCAAGGTTCTTGTCTCCGATGAAACATGGACCGCATGCAGGTTGCCCTGCTGCCTGGGACCGAGGAGCCATTCAGGCAGAAGAACGGTCTTTTCCAGAACCAGACCCGGTCCGTTGCGACCCGGTGCAGGTCGAAACAGAAACAGGGCAAAAGGGGACACGGCATACAGCGTATCCCCGAGCCAATGCACGCCGCGCACGTGGCGCAAGCGGCCGGGCAGCGCAGCGAAATCGATCAGGTGCACATATCGGACTTTGGAACTGTCCAGATCATACACTGCCAACCCGCCGGCATTGTCCTCGCGGGAAAAAAGACTGAGCAATACCAAACGCATATAACTACCGTGTAAAAAACTATACTGCTGTCAAATTCAATCTGTTTTGATCATGTCGCGCCTGGCAACTGCTTTACGGTTTCCTTCTGTTCGCGAACGACCAGCCTGTTACAACGCCTTGGGAATGCCAGGCGCGTATCTTCTGGAAAATAGCAGACCAAACTGGACAAGCGCCAGGCTGACCCCGATAATAATCAAGTATGTCGCCATATTGAACATCTTGCCTGTGAACAAGAGGTCCCGAACAGCGGTGATGACATGCACCATGGGGTTCATGGCAAACAGGGTCTTCAGGATTTCAGGCGCGCCCTGCATGTTATAGATCCTTTCCGGCGCATACAGCACCGGGCTGAAAAAAAAGCCCATGCGCAAAAAGTAAGGGAGAAATTTCCCCAGGTCCGGGATGTGAACGATAATGATGGACAAGAACAGCCCCAGCCCGAAGGGCAACAGGACCATGGGCAGGAGCAAGGCCGGGGCAGCCAGGGTCTGCCATCCCACGACGTCATGGTTCCAAATGGCAATGATGGTCAGGCCAATGAGATAGAAAAAGGACTGCACAATTGGGGGGATAAGTACGTACAGCTGCATGGGCAGCGCGGTCTGGCGGATCAATGACTGGTTGCTCTGCAGGGATCTTGCGCTGTTGTTCAGGGCTTTTGAGAAGGACTGCCAGGTGACAATGCCGCACAAGGCAAAGAGATGAAAGCCCGGACCTCCGCGATTGAACACGATCTTGATCACAAAGGTGTACACGGCCATGAGCACCAGAGGGTCCAGTATCCACCACAAAGGCCCCAGTTTTGTGGCGGCCACCGTGGTTTTGATGTTCACCACGAACTGGCTGTACATGGCAAACCGATGGGTCCAGATTGATCGTGCCAGATCGATCATGGCATGGCTTTTTTTCGTTTGTCATTGAGCACCTCAAGGACGTGCCTGACGAGGCGAATGGGCAAAAGCACGGTGTTTTTTCCGGGCTTTTTCCAGGCATCGCGCATCTGCCGCCGCAGGCGGTCGGCACGAGGCGGCCGCAAGGTGAATTTTTTCTTGAAATTGCCCACGGCATTGGCAACCTGTCGTCGGATTCGCTGATAAGAGCCATTATTTATCCCGCTTGCAGAACAGATCTTGGCTCGGTTCTGGTCGGATACGTTTTTCCGCGGGCTCATGCTCCTGGCATGACAGCGTATGCGCATTTCAAGAATGGCATCCTCGAGATCCTTGAGTTCCAGCAGGAGCCTGTTGGATTCCATGACCGCTTCGGTGATCTCCGGGGTGGCCACCTCTGGGTTTGCCCCGTCCTTCAGGCTGTTTTCCAGTGCGGCAATGCGGGCCATGGCGGCTTCATATTGTCGGATCAAGTCCGTTCGTTTCAGCCGGGCAGTTTCCAGTTCTTGTGAGTTGTCATTTTTTCTTGAAGCGGGTTTCTTGCCTTGGGATTTGGTCGAGGAGGTTTTTGCTGCGGCATGTTTGGGATTCTTGCGCCCGGCCAGGGCCGCACCAAACAGCTTCGCCAGATCAAAGGGCAGGCGCAGTGTTTTCCACCCTGGTTTTCTCACAGCCGTCACCAGGGTGTGGCCGAGCCTGTAGGAAATGCTGTTGTGCAGAATTTCCAGGCGCTCCTCGGCTTGTTTCATTTTTTCCAGACTGTCGGCCAGTTCCTGTTCCTTCCTGCGTTCTTCCTGCTTGACCCTGGCCAGCTCCTCGGCCTTTTTGCGTTCTTCCTGCTTGACCTTGGCCAGTTCCTCGGCCTTATTGCGCTCCTTATCCAGGCGGTCACGTGCTTGCGACAACTGTCCGATGGCTTTCCGGGCTTCCATGTGCCAACCCTTGAACCCGTCCATGGCCTTGCGGCATTCCTTGACCACGGCCATCAGCCGCTGCCGGTCGAAATCCGCGCCGCGGCAGTCCTTGAGCACGTCGTAGAGCTTGAGCACGTATTCGTTCTGAACCTCATAGTCCTCGTACACGGCCCGGTTCAGGTTGGGCTTGATCACGTCCTTGAGCGCGTCTTCCACGTTGCCGGAAAAAAATTGATCCAGTCCGGTATAGGTCAGCAGGCCCTGGGCCTGTTCCACAGGCCGGGTGAACCAGTCCTCGTAATGGACGATGAAGCAGTCCGCGGCGGTGTGGTGCAGGGCGTCAGTGGTGCGTGTTAGATATGCCAACTCAGCTATTTCAGGTGCATCATTATACTGTTTACAGTAGGATGCCACAGTGGTTTGTGGTTTGCGCACGGAGAGGGTGAATGAAGGAGTGATCTGGCACTGATTAAATATCCTAAACCAAAGCGGCAACAAGGCATTTGTTCGTGGATCCTTGAATCCCCAGATTGTCGGAACAGTATCAATTTGTTGTTGTATGATTGTTGCCAGCCTTTTACGTGCCCTGGCCACTGCTTCCTTGTTTACCAACCAGTCGTCAGGCAACGGCATGTAAGGATGGGCCTGCAAATCGCGCAAAAGTTCTTTTTGGATCTCAACAATGTCCTCGGCTTCAAAATGGCCCTCAGGATTGGCATAATTCCCTGGAATGAGATTATCGGACAACCTCATGCCCATGACACCCAGGGCTTTCATCAGCAGGGACGTGCCGCAGCGGCCGGGGCTGAGGACGACGATTATGCGTTTTGTTTGTTCTTCCGTCATGTTTGTCTCATGTTATGTTGCAGGAAAAGTTTCACCGTGGAGAGCGTGGAGGGGGCCTTCGGCCCGGAAAAAATTAACTTTTCTCCATGGCCCTCCATGATCTTCATGGTTGGAATTCTTTTTCTGATTTTATCACCATTCTAACGGATAAATAAAATTCGAAATTCGAAGCACGAAATTCGAAACAATTTCGAATGACCGA
>DSBL01000020.1 GCA_011049455.1 Desulfonatronum sp.
CACCTTCGTGATTGCATCGATGTTTCTGGTCGGAGCACTTCGGTTCTTCCCTCCCCCCGCCAGTTCGTTCATGATAAAAAGATACGTTGATGGTTTGTTCCAGCAGGATACGTCGTCAGAAGTGCACTATCAGTGGGTGGACTGGGAAAACATTTCACCACAGCTGGCCCTTGCTGTTGTGGCGGCAGAAGATCAGAAGTTTCCCCATCACTGGGGATTCGATTTCCAGTCCATTGGGGATGCTATTCAGGAAAGGCGGACAAACAAAAGACTGCGTGGAGCAAGCACCATCACGCAACAGACAGCCAAGAATCTTTTCCTATGGGATGGCAGAAGTTTTGTTCGTAAAGGGTTTGAAGCCTGGTTTGCGCTTTTGATGGAAACGCTCTGGTCCAAGAAAAGGATTCTGGAGGTATACCTGAACATCGTGGAATTCGGTGACGGAGTGTACGGGGTTCACTCGGCGGCAACGATATTCTTTGATAAAGAGCCATCCCAGCTGACCAGAAGAGAGGCCGCACGGATGGCCGCGGTCCTGCCCAACCCCAAACGGTTCAGCGTCATTTCCCCTTCCGGCTACATTCATCAACGAACCAAAGAAATCGAAAGACAGATGAACAACCTTGGTCCCATCCACCTGAAGAATCTTTGAGCCAGCAGGACTGTGCTGGTGCACAGGATACGCCGCGAATCAAATCCGCCAAGTCCATAAAGAGCCCTGACGGCAACAAAAGGTTCGACCTGCTGAAAAAAACTTCACACCAGCTTCCTGATCACGCTGGCCACCACTCCCCAGACTTCGCAGTCCGTCTCCGGGGTGACCTCGATTGGCTCGTACTGGCCATTGGCTGGCACAAGATACGTATTCATTCCCTGCATCTTCAATGTCTTGACCGTGAACTCGCCATGCAAGACGGCAACAACAATGCACCCGTTGACCGGTTGAAGCGACTTGTCCACTACCAGAATATCACCATCAAATATGCCGGCGTCTTTCATGGAGTGGCCGGTGACGCGGACAAGATACGTGGCCGGAGGATTCCTGACGAGATACTCGTTCAGATCCAGCCGTTTCTCCAGGAAGTCGTCGGCGGGCGAGGGAAAGCCGGCGGCCACGGGACAGAGATACAACGGCAATGCATGCCTTGTCCCCTGGACGAGACCGGCAATCAGCAAGCGCCTGTCTGGCGGTGAAACCAATTGCGTCAAGGTGTTGCCTACCTGAGTGTTGAAAAAGTCCTTATCCGGCAGTCCGTTCAAAAAACCCAAGTGCAAGGAGCAAAAAAAGTTCAAGGTCGAAGCGTATTTATTCATACGTGAGAGTTTGAACATTTTTGCAGCGACGCAGCATTTGGGAGTTTTTCAACGGATTGCTACCTCAATGCGTCAATATCAATCGGCCTGCCGCAATTGGGGCAGCGCATCAGCTTGGTCATCTTGGCCCTGGGCCGGTAAAGATGCTTGACCCCCTTCTTCGTGATCACATAGGCGACCAGGATCGGATGTCCGCATTCGCAATAGCGTTGCTGCATGGCGTGGCTCCTTTTTACAAATGTTAATCAAATGAGCAAAAAAATATCTATGCGTAGGTCCTGCTGCTCCACAACACCCTGCCGATGACTCTCAACGTGTCAACCTCGTCGCCTTGCAACGTGACAGGCGCGTATCGCTGGTTGGTGCTGAACAATATGATCAGGTTCGGGCGGACCTGGACCCGTTTGACCTGGATCGTGTCCGCCAGGCCGATGACGTAGAGTTTGTTGCTGGTCACTTGATTTTGGCCCTGATCAACGAGCATGTCGTCGCCGGGTTCCAGTTCCGGAGACATGCTGTCGCCGATCACTTCCATCGTGACCATATGTTCCGGATTGCCCTTCCTGGCGATCCAGGCGCGGTCAAAGGGCAGTTCGCCGACGATATTGTCCTTGAGTTCCAGGGAACCGCCTCCGGCGCAGGCTCTGGCCGACACCTTGGGAATGAACACCGTCCTGCCGGCGTCTTGCTGGTAGACTGGTCCCGTACCTGTTTTCAACCAGTTCAGGTTGATCCCGAACAGGGATGCGATGGTCAGCGGCCAGTTTTTGGGCACCCCCCTTGTCTTGGCCAGGGTGATGGCCGGTGGTTCCACGCCAAGCAGATCGGCCAGTTCCTTCTGGTTGCTGATCTCGGTGGTCTTGGCCACGCGCTGAAAAAAATCGTCGAATTTCATGGAACAATTATTAACTACGGTTAATCAATTGTCAAGCATCTTGAAATCATTCATATTCACGACATCAACATCTCGTATTTTCAGAAGACTCCCCCCATGTCCTCCCTGCACGCCCAGATTGAGCGCATCACCTATGCCAACGAGGAAACCGGCTATGCCGTGGCCAAGGTGTATGCCAAAGGCCATGAGGGTCTTGTCGCCGTAGTCGGTATCCTGCCGTCCCCCAATCCCGGCGAAATCCTGCAGATGCAGGGGGTCTGGGAATCCCATCCCAAATACGGCCAGCAGTTCAAGGTCCAGACCTGCGAGACCGTCCTGCCGGCCACGGCCAATGCCATCCAGAAATATCTCGGATCCGGGCTGATCAAGGGCATCGGTCCGGTCATGGCCGGGCGCATCGTCAAGCTGTTCGGCGAACAGGCCCTGGACATCATCGAACAACATAGCAACAGGCTCAGCGAGGTCCAAGGGATCGGCACAAAGCGCATCGACATGATCCGCAAGGCCTGGGAAGACCAGAAAGCCATCCGCAACGTGATGATCTTCCTCCAGGGCCACGGTGTCAGCGCCACCTACGCCGCCAAGATCTTCAAGCAGTATGGCCACGACTCCATCGCCGTCGTCCAGGACAATCCCTACCGGCTGGCCCGGGACATCTGGGGCATCGGGTTCAAGACAGCGGACAGGATCGCCCAGGCCCTGGGCATTGCCAAGGACTCGCCCCTGCGCATCGACGCCGGGATCATCCATGTGCTGCATGAGCTGGCCGACGAGGGGCATGTCTTCTTTCCTGACGAACAACTGCTGGTCAAGGCCGGAGAAATCCTGGAAGTGGAGCGGGAACTTTTGGAGCCAGGGATTGCGCGACTGGCCGATGAACGACGCATTGTCGTGGAAGAACAAAGTGATTCAGGCAGGCCGGTCTATCTGGCCAAGTATCACCATTGCGAGGTGGGCACAGCGCGGCGAATGTCCACTTTGATCAATGCACCCAGAAATGTGCGCCAAGTAGACGTGAGCAAGGCCCTGGAATGGGTCCAGTCGCGGATGAGCATTGTCCTGGCCGAGAAACAGCAAGAGGCCGTGCAAAGCGTCCTGTCCGGCAAGGTCGTGGTCATCACGGGCGGGCCGGGCACGGGCAAGACCACCATCATCAAGTCCATCCTGACAATTTTTTCCCAGTTGACAAAGCGTATCCTGCTGGCCGCGCCTACGGGCAGGGCAGCCAAGAGGATGAGCGAAGCCACGGGGCACGAGGCCAAGACCATTCATCGGCTTCTGGAATTCAGCCCAAGCAGCGGTTCCTTCAAGCACAACGCGGAAAAGCCCTTGCCCGCCGACCTGCTGGTGGTCGACGAGGCCTCCATGATCGACCAGGTGCTGATGTACCATCTGGGTCAGGCCATTCCTCTTGGCTGTGCCGTTGTCCTGGTGGGCGACATTGATCAGTTGCCCTCGGTGGGTGCGGGCAACGTCCTGCGCGACATCATTGCTTCGGGTGTCATTCCCGTGGTTACGCTCAACGAAATCTTCCGCCAGGCCCTGGACAGTTCCATCATCACCAATGCTCATAGAATCAATGCCGGGCAGATGCCCGAGCTCCAGCCCAGGAAAGACCCGGATGATTTCTATTTCATGTATCAGGAAGAGCCGGAACAGGCCCTGCAAGCCATCGTCACCCTGGTCAAGAACCGCATCCCGGCCAGATTCGGACTGGACCCCATCAACGATGTCCAGGTGCTCTCGCCCATGCAGCGAGGGGTTATCGGCGCGGGGAATCTGAACCAGGTGCTTCAGGAAACGCTGAACCCCGGCGGCTCATATATAGAGCGCGGAGCCAGGAAGTTTCGCGTCGGCGACAAGGTCATGCAGATCCGCAACAACTACGACAAGGAGGTGTTCAACGGGGACATCGGCAGGGTCGTGCGGATGGACCTGGAAATGAGAGAACTCATGATCCGCTTCGATGGCCGGGACGTGGCCTATGAATTCATGGAACTGGACGAGCTGGTCCTGGCCTACGCCGCCACGGTGCACAAGTCCCAGGGCAGCGAATACCCGGCCGTGGTCATGCCGGTGATGACCACCCACTATATCATGCTCCAGCGCAATCTGATCTATACCGGCATCACCAGGGGCAGACGCCTGGTGGTCCTGGTGGGCACGAAGAAAGCCCTGACCATGGCTGTCAGGAACAACAAGACCGCGAAGCGGTATTCCAACCTGGATGGGAGGTTGCGGGAGTCGAGCTTATGACTGCGAACAAACGACTTTTCAGCGACCGCTGAAATCCTAGACCCCTCACGTTCCCCCGTATCCGATGGTAACCTTGCCGTCAGCCACGATCACCGGGACCTTCCGTTTACCCTGGCTGTGTTTGAGCATTTCCGACATTTTCTCGGAACTGGCTTTCACGTCATGGTAGACGTGCTCGGGATGCGCCTCACGGGCGCGGGTGGTGTAGGGTCATCCCTGCTTTCCGAAAATGATGATCTTTTCGCTCATGCCGTACCTCCAGGAAGTTGCTTTTGTTCTCCGGATGAGAACAGGATTGGTGTGAGTTCAGTTGCTGAAGAAATTCACACGTCGCTTTCTATTTCGCGAATCATCGAGCGGACCATGGGCATGATGGCGGCCACG
>DSBL01000160.1 GCA_011049455.1 Desulfonatronum sp.
CTAGGCCTTCCAGGTCCTTGCTCCGCTGCCGGGCTTTTTGAACCGTTGAGGCCGAAAAGCCACCGGTTTGATCCGACCACCTGAAGGGTCACCGGCAAGGGAACCACCCGGTCCGGCCGGTTCCACTGCAAGACGTCGGCCGCGGATCTGGTTGTTGTTCATCACCCGAATGACCTCTGCGGCATATTCCTCGGGCACATCCACAAAACAATGGCGTTCGTGGATGACAATTTTTCCGATCTGCCTGCCGGAGAGCCCGGTTTCCCCGGCAATGGCGCCGACCACGTCCCGGACCTCCACCTTATGGCCGCGCCCCACATTGATTTTCAGGCGAATCATGCTCTGCCTTGGGCCATGAGGCTTGCTTTTGTCCGCCCCCGGCAGAAAGATGTCTTGCTCATGTCGCGGCGGGCCCATGAGCATCTTCAAGAGCGCGGCGGCCATGTCCAGGGAGGAAGCCTGTTCATTTTCCAGAAACCGTTCCACGATGCGCAACTGGCCGGCCAATTCGCCGGAAACCATGGACTCGCGCACCCGCGTCAGGAATTTTTCGGTCCTGGCCTGCTCCACATCGTCCACGCTGGGCACGGCGCGCTGGACCATTTTGGCCTTGGTGAAACGCTGGATATCCTTCAATTTATGGAACTCCCGGCCCGAGGCAAAGGTGAAGGCCCGGCCGGCCCGGCCGGCCCGGCCGGTGCGGCCGATGCGATGGACGTAGTATTCCACATCGCTGGGAATATCGAAATTGAAGACCGCCTCCACGTCCTCCACGTCAATGCCCCTGGCCGCCACATCCGTGGCCACCAGGATTTCCACACTGCCGCCGCGGAATTTGCCCATGACTCGATCGCGCTGGGTTTGGTTCATGTCTCCATGCAACCCCTCGGCCAAATATCCCCTGGCACGCAGATGCTCCGCGATCTCGTCCACTCCGCGCTTGGTGTTGGAAAAAACAATACTCAGCTTGGGGTTGAAAACGTCGATGATCCGGCACATGGCCTCCAAACGCGAACCCCGCGGCACCTCGTAAAAAGTCTGCTCCACGTTGGGCACGGTGAGTACCTTGGGTGAAACCTTGGCCAAAACCGGGTCGTGCAAGAAGGAGTCCGCCAAATGCAGAATGGCCGACGGCATGGTCGCAGAAAAGAAAATGGTCTGCCGCTCGCTAGGCGCTGCCTCCAAGATGAATTCGATGTCCTCGCGAAAGCCCATGTCCAGCATTTCGTCGGCTTCGTCCAGCACGGTGACGCGCACGGCGTGCAGATCAATGGTACCCCGCCGCATGTGGTCCATGACCCGGCCCGGAGTGCCGATCACCACATGCGCGCCATGGCGCAAGGCGCGAAACTGACGTTCAATGGGCTGGCCTCCATAAACCGGCACAACGGCCAGACCGGGTCGATGCTTGGCCAGGGTGTTCAGCTCCTCGGCCACTTGGATGGCCAGCTCCCTGGTGGGACAGAGTACAATGGCCTGGATGTGTCGATTTGCGGGATCCACCTTTTCCAGAATGGGAATGCCGAAGGCCACGGTCTTGCCCGTGCCTGTCTGGGCTTGGCCGATCACGTCCCGGCCCTGCATCAGCGACGGAATGGCCACGGCCTGGATGGGCGACGGTTCCTCAAAACCCATGTCCTGAATGGCTTTCAATGTTTCCTCGGACAAGCCCAATGCATCGAAATGCTTTTTTTGCATAAAAATTGCCTTATTGCTGGTTCGCGGTTGAATGATTCAAGTTGTATCTCATGGGCACACCATGATCATGCCGGCAGCGTGCCTTCAAGGTCCTCATAAGCATCTGGCCGAAAACGCGGTGTGCAGACCGCTAAAAAAACCAGATCAACCGTTCCGGTGTTGGTGATCTTCTGGTTCACGCCGGCGGGGATGTGCACCACGTCTCCGGATGCAACATCTTTCGGCGACAATTGGCCAACCTGGACCCTGCCTTGCCCCTCCAGAATAATATACCGCTCCACGGTGCCCTTGAGCCGGTGCAGCCTGGTGGTTTCCCGGGGCAGGACCCGGGCCTTGGACACGGATACGGCGTTGTCCTCCGACGAATTCCACCATTCCGTGATAAAACAGCCTTCCTGGAAAAAATACTCGCGAGGATTTGGGCGTCGAACGCCGAAGCGCTTTTCCTTTGTTTTGTTCACAGTTCAGGCAACTCCACGGGCAAGGCCTGCTGCAAAACAATTTCCTCGAGTCCGACCTTGGCCTGCCAGGCCAGGGCTTCCACGCCATGCTCCAATACCCGGCGCAGGGTTTGTCCATATGCGGGGTCAATGGCGTCCGCCGGGGTCAGTCTGCGGGCATCGCCTCGCTGCACGCAAAAAAAGATCACTGCCCTGTGGCCGGCGGCCACAAGGGCGGCCAGTTCCTTCAAGTGTCGGCTCGCCCTGGTACTGATAGCGTCCGGAAAAAAGGCCCGGCCTTCTTTATCCACGGCAGTGACGTTTTTGACCTCGACGTAGCAGGTCCGGCCTGCATCGTTTTGCAAAAGTATGTCCAGGCGGGCGTTGGCCACGGCCACCTCGCGGCGCAAAGGGCGGTAGCCGGCCAGCTCAGGCACGATTCCGGCGTCCACGGTCTCCCAGACCAGACCGTTGCTGCGGCCGGTGTGGATGCCCACCAGCAGGCCGTAATCGGCCTCGGTCAGCTCCCATGTCCAGGGGTATTTCCGCTTGGGATTGTCCGCTCGACTAAGCCAGACGCGCATTCCCGGCGTTGAGCAGCCCAGCATGGAGCCGGTATTGGGTGTGTGCGCGGTGACCACCTGTCCGTCATTCATCCGGACGTCGGCCAAAAAGCGCTTATAGCGATTGACCAGGGTTCCGGAGACGAGGGGTTGGGGCAGGCGCATGGTGGTAAAGCAAGAGGAAAGGAATACGGGACACGCTCAGAAAATGATGCGCTTTCTTAGAGCAGTGGACTGAACATCTTGGCAACGGCCTCAGCCAGGCGCCTGGAAAATGGCCGTCGCTTCCATAGCACCGGATCGGCCCTTTGGGAATGCCTGCGATACTGACTCTGCAACTGACTGACTGTGTACAAAA
Organism: Desulfonatronum sp.; assembly: GCA_011049455.1. Lineage (GTDB taxonomy): Bacteria > Desulfobacterota > Desulfovibrionia > Desulfovibrionales > Desulfonatronaceae > Desulfonatronum. The sequence continues at coordinate 3,060 of DSBL01000160.1, forward strand.
ATTCCTGATCAAACAGAAACAGGACCAATTCCAGATTCAAATAAAAAGAGCGGATGTCGAAATTGGCCGACCCGAGCATGGCCATGGTGTCGTCCACGCGCAACAGCTTGGCGTGAAGCATGCCGTTTTCGAACAGGTAGACGTTGGCCCCGCATTCCAGCAGTACTCCGCAGTAATAAAAACTCACCAGGTCCACCAAAGGATGATCGCTTCTTTGCGGCAAAATCAGGTCCACTTCCACTCCCCGGTTCACGGCCAGGCGCAAAGCCGTAAGCAGACCCTCGTTGGGAATAAAGTACGGCGAGGTGATGGCCACGTTGCGCTGGGCGGATTGGATGGCCTGAATCAACAGGTCCTGAAATCCTTCCGTGGGGCGGTCCGGGCCGGTGGGTACAATTTGCATGGCCACCCCGCCTTCTTCATGGGCCAGAGGAAAAAGGGAATCGCCCTCCAATGCGTGACCCGTTTCCAGATACCAATCCTCCACAAAAACCATTTGCAGTTGCCGGGCACTGGGCCCGCTGATGCGCACCATCACGTCATGCCAAGCTCCGGCCTTGCGGTGACCGAACACCGGCTCCACGATATTCTGGGAACCGGCATAGGCTACGGCGCCGTCAATCACCGCCAGCTTGCGATGATTGCGGACATCCAGGCGGGCCAGGCGCATTCGCAGCGGATTGGCCGAAAGGCCGGCCACCACCTCGACGCCCTGTTCTTGCAGCCTGGCCCCCAGGCTGCTGAAAAAGCCACGCGAACCGACCATGTCCGCCAGCAGGCGGCAGGGCACGCCCCGGGTCGCGGCCCGGATCAGGGCCTCGCTCACGGCCCGACCCATGGCGTCGTCGCGAAACATATAGAACACAAGGTGCACGTGGTGCCGCGCCTGGTCAATGTCTTCCACCAGGCGCCGAACCACGTCTTGGACATCGGCCAGCAGGTCGACCTTGTTGCCAGCCAGCAGCGGCAGACCTCCATGGCTTTCAGCCAGCTGCACCAGGATTTCATAATCCCTTCGCACGCGCGGATTGTCAAAATCCGGGAGCACGGCCTGCAGACGATGCACAACATCAAAGGCCTTGTGCCGTTTGAGCCTCTTGCGCACCCGCAAAAATCCCAGGCTGCGCTCCCCCATCAGCAGGTAGGCCAGCAGGCCCACCCAGGGCAACACAAAGAGGATCGCCAGCCAGGCCAGACAGGTCATGGGATTTTTTTGACGCAGAGCGATCACCGGGACCATGACCAGACGGATGATCCATCCGCTGATGTCCAAGGAAAGCGAAAGCCAAAAAAGCATGCGCACCCAGGATCGTTTTCACCGGTCCGCGACCGGTCTGTTCAGCGAGGGCCAAAACAGCCGCAATCGCAACGGGCCATGCCGGCATGATATTCCGAGGCCGGCACGGCCATCACCTTTTCAGCCATGCCCCGGCCCAGGACCAGATCACATTCCCGGACCTTCAGCCGGCATGGTCCGCGGCCGACAGACACAAGTTCAACCTCGGTCCCTGGTGTCAGACCCAGGGCGCACAAACGGGAGCGGGCTCCATTGCTTCCCGCCAAATGGACCACCCGAAGCTTGCTCCCAGCTGAAAAAGCCGGAAGTGGACGAATATCGCTCATATCCATTCTCTTGCTGAAGTTTCACGGTTTTTTGACAGCCATCAACGGTAGCATCGCGATTGAATTTTTATCCAATGCTTTTCCGTGCCAATGTGATGCCAAGTAACTTCCTTGGAAAAATGACAATAAATTCAAC
>DSBL01000016.1 GCA_011049455.1 Desulfonatronum sp.
CAAGAAGGATGCGGAACGACGGGAAGGATATAAAGGCATGGAAGATGGGCAATCTCGATATCCGAAGCAGAGACAACAGGGCAGTGAAGTGCCGCCGTATGATGATTTGCCGAATTTTTAATAAATCCAGATAATATTGATGCAAATTTGTTGGACAAGGGGTGTGGTTGGGGTGTGTGTTAGACGTGTGAAGGCAGGCAATCCATCAAAAAGCAAGACCTGACCCATGAACAGATTTGATCAGCCATAGTTCGCAGCGCAAGCGCTTTCACTTTGGAAATAGCTTGCTCACGCGTCGCACCATAAACCATAACCCCGGGCAGTTCAGGTATTTCAGCAATCCAGCGTCCATCATCTTCCCGTTCGAGTTCGATTCTCATGCCATTATCTCTCCTGGCTGAATATCAAGGCGTCTTGAATTTAATCCAATAAAATTTTCGTCAAGCAGCGTCAATTCCATCCAAAAACGTTCCTTATGCCCGTCCTCACCTATCATCCCGCCTCCCGCATGGCCTTGCTGCGGGAGAAGCCGGACATTGATGCCATTGCCGGAGTGCAGGGCGCGTTCATTCTCTATCCAGGCCTGGAAACCGCCCTGTTTGCCCCTTCGGAGCAGACTTTTCCCGGCGTCGGAGCCTTGGCCCTCAGGCCCGGCGAGCAGGCCAGCCCCAACCCTGAGCATGCAGCCGCCCTTGCCCATGTGATTGACCGCTTTTGCGCTTTGCGGGAAGGAGCCTCATGCTGAAATCCCCCCAAGGTCTCCTTTTCTCCGCCACGGACGTCATCAATTACCTGGATTGTCCGCACTGCACCGTGCTGGATATGATTGATCTGGAAACGCCCTTGCCCAAGACCGAGGACAGCGACGAGGCCAGGCTTGTACAGACCAAAGGCATTGAGCACGAGCAGCGCTTCCTGGACAGATTGCGTAAGCAGGGCAACCAGGTTTTCGAGGTCACCAATGCGGCAAATCTGGAAGCCAAAGTTCGCGAAACGATCCGAGCCATGCAATCCGGGGTCGATGTCGTCTATCAGGCCGCGCTGATGGAGGGTTCGTTTCTGGGCCATGCCGATTTTCTGCGCAAAACGAATCCGTCCTCGTCTTTGGGCGCATACAGCTACGAGGTACTGGACACCAAGCTGGCCCTCAGCGCGAAAACCAAGTTTGTGGCTCAGCTGGCCTTCTATTCGGAATTGCTGGCGCGGGTGCAGGGCCGAATGCCGCACATGATGCACGTTGTTCTGGGTGACCAGACTGAAAAGAGCTTTGCCTGCGCCCAGTTCAGCCGGTATGTGGCCAACGTGGTCCGCCGCTTCCAGGAACATGCCCGCTCTCTGGCCCCCCAAATCCAGCCCGGTATGGACGCCGCTGTTTCCCTGGGCACATATCCTGACCCCTGCCCCCGCTGTTTGCTGTGCAAATGGCAAGCCCTTTGTGAAGAGCGTCGATTGAATGACGATCACCTCTGCCAGGTCGCCGGAATAAACAGGATGCAGATCAAACGGCTCCATACCGCTGGCGTGAGCACCCTTGAAGCGCTGGGCAAGTGGCCCGTGGGCAAGAGGATGCCCAAAATTGCCGGGCCAACCCTGGACAAACTGGTCCGGCAGGCCGCATTGCAGCTCAAGGCAAGAGAGACGGGACAGCAACACTACGAGTTGCTCTCGCCCAGCCAGGAGGACGGCCCTCGGGGCTTTGCCCGTTTGCCCAAGCCCTGCCCTGGAGACATGTTCTTCGACATGGAGGGCGATCCCCTGGAAGAGGGCGGCCTGGAATACCTGTTCGGACTGTACGTGTTCGATCAGGACACGGGCCGGAAGGCAAAGGGCGTGGGCAAAGAGAAATCAGGCGCGACAGCTACGTTCATTCCGTTCTGGGGACATGACCGGGCCGGGGAGAAACGGGCTTTTGAGCAGTTCATGGATTACGTGACCAATCGGCTCCGGCAATACCCGGATGCTTATATCTACCACTATGCTCACTATGAACCGGCTGCCCTGAAAAAGCTGATGTCCCTGCACGGCACCCGCGAGGTCGAGGTGGACAACCTGCTCCGGGCCGGGAAGCTGGTGGATCTGTACAAGGTGGTCCGGGAGGCGTTGCGGGTTTCCGAGCCGAGCTACTCCATCAAGAACATCGAGCATTTTTACCTGGGCAGGCGCACCGGCGACGTGCAAAGCGCCGGAGCCAGCATTGTCTTCTACGAGCGCTGGAAAGAGACCAATGATCCCGAACTGCTTGAGAAGATCGAAGACTACAACAAGGAAGACGTCCGCTCCACCCATGCTTTGCGTGAATGGCTCTTGTCCCTGCGCCCCTTGGACACAACGTGGTTTTCTCCGGACATGGCTTCCGGGGAGAGTGCTCAGAAAACCGCGGAACTGACTGAGCATGAACAGCGCATCGCGAAATATCGCACACTGCTGGTGGATGGCTTGCCTCCGGACAGGCAGGACTGGGATCAGCGCGCCCATGTCCGGGAACTGACCTGGCAGCTTCTGGACTTTTTTCGCCGATCGGCCAAGCCTGCCTGGTGGGGCATGTTCGCCCGCCAGGACATGACCGAAGAAGAGCGCATCGAGGACATGGAATGCATCGGCTCCCTGGTCCGGGACCGACATCGCGCACCGGTCAAGGAGAAACAGTCCTTTGTCTACGCCTACCGCTTTCCGGAACAGGAGACCAAGCTCAAGTCCGGGGACAACGTGACCATCCTGGGGATGAATGCGCCCCTGCGCGAATTCGAGATGGACCAGGACGCCTTGCGTGTCACCTTCAAGATGGCCGTCAAGCACGGCGAGCCCCCAGATCGGATCAGCATCGGTGCCGGTGGGCCGATCAATACGAACAAGTTGCGCGAGGCGGTGTTTCGGTTCGCGGACAGCCTGCTGACCGGGGATGACAACTACCAGGCGATTCATGATCTGCTGAACCGGTCCGCTCCACGAATCAAGGATCACGTCCCCGGCAATGCGATCATTGATGAGAGCGTCCCTGCCTTGCCGCAAATCTCCGAAGCCGTAGCGGGGTTGCAAAACAGCTGCATCTTCGTCCAAGGCCCGCCCGGTTCCGGCAAGACCTACACCGGCTCCCGCGTGATCGCGGACCTGTTGCGCCTGGGCAAGACCGTGGGCGTCTCTTCCAACAGCCATAAGGCCATTCACAATCTGCTTCAGGATGTGGAACAGGTCGCCCTGGAAACGAATTTTGCCTTTGCCGGGGTCAAGAAGAGCAACCGGGACGCGCCGGAAACGCATTTCAACGGGCGATTCATCCAGGACGTCTTTGCCAACGATGAGGTCGCTCCGGGCCAGCATCAGCTCGTTGCGGGCACGGCATGGCTGTTTTCCGACCCAGGTCTGGATCAATCCCTGGATTATCTGTTCGTGGACGAAGCCGGTCAGGTGGCCCTGGCATACCTGATCGCCATGGGTGTCAGCGCCAGGAATATCGTTCTGCTGGGCGACCAGATGCAGCTTGGCCAGCCCATCCAGGGCGTCCATCCGGGTCGCTCCGGAGAGTCCTCCCTGGAATGCCTGCTGGGCGAGACCGCGACCATCCCTCCGGACCAGGGCATCTTTCTGAAAACCACGTGGCGCATGCACCCCGACGTCTGTCGGCTGATTTCCGATATGGTCTACGATGCCCGCCTGGAACCGGAACCGCACACGATCAATCAGGTTCTGCTCCTGAACAAGGATGCCCATCCGGCCCTGACGCCGACCGGGGTACGCTTCGTCCCCGTTCACCACGACGCCTGTTCCCAGCAGAGCGAGGAAGAGGCGGACCTGATCAGGGAGCTTGTCGAGAGTCTGCTCCAGCAGCGCTACCAGGACAAGGGCAGGCAGGTCCGGCCCATAACTTTGGAGAACATTCTGGTCGTGGCACCGTACAACATGCAGGTCAACCTGCTTCAACGCGTCTTGCCCGCCGGGGCGCGGGTGGGTACGGTGGATAAATTTCAAGGACAACAGGCCGAGGTGGTCATCGTCTCCATGACCACGTCCAACGAGGAGTCTCTGCCCAGGTTCATCGATTTCCTGTACAGCAAGAACCGGCTCAACGTGGCCCTGTCCCGAGCCAAGAGCCTGGCCTTGCTGGTGGCCAATCCTGAACTGATGTCCATCAAATGCTCCACGCCGGAGCAGATGGCATTGGTCAATGTGCTGTGCTGGGTGTGGGAGTATTCGGGGAGTAAAGGCAAAATGAGATGCCCGTCATGGTGATTTGATTTCTGATTGCATGTCATAATAAAGGATATCAGCCATGGCCACCATGTTTCCAGACAGCGTTCACAGCTTTTCCACTGACGGGGAAGAGCGGACCTATGCATTTTTTCGGGATGCAGCCAGGCCGGATGCGCAACACCTGTGCTGGTACACGCCGGATATTCAGGATCAGGAACCGGATTTTCTCCTGTTCGATCGAAATGTTCGGTTTGTCCACAGCGCCAAGGGACTTGATTGGGCCGCTGTTTTTCTGCTGGGACTGGATGCATTGGACTTGGGCAAAAAGGGTATTCTGGCCAGAAGCTTGGTGTATCTGTGATGGGATGGCCCCGCCCCTTTAAAAGGGGTATGCGTCAAGGACACACCAACCCTTGAAGGAGGCCATCCCATGAGTACAG
>DSBL01000064.1 GCA_011049455.1 Desulfonatronum sp.
CCTGGAAATGGGCATGCCCCTGTTCAAGAGCCATCCCGACCTGTACGAGTATTTCCGTCAACGATCCCGGCGGGGATGGTGAATCGTGGCGTGAACCCTGAACAGGTCATTCGTTCACCCCCGCAGGGCCTCAAATTTCCCTCGCCTGATCATGCCTCAGGCATGCATCCTTGATCAATTCAGCCTGAATCTGGATCGAACATTTGATTCCGGAAGAAAACCAAGCCAGGTTTTCACAATACCGCAGACGTTCCAGCTCTTTCTGTTCCCTGAACAGGTGCAGCACGTTCATGGCGTGATCCGCCAGCTCCCGCAGATCATCCTCCAGCCTGCCTGTTGCCTGCGGCCTTCCGCCTTGTTTGATCAGGCCGCAGGCCGAGACGTATGCATCCTGCAGGCGGACAAACGCGGCTTTCCAGGCCTCCAGGCCGATGCGCTCCGATTCGGCGTCACGCATTGAACAATCATATTTCTCAGCCCTGCAACGCCCCTGCAGTCCGCTGGTACTCTCGTTGATTTCTCTCATATTATCCCTCCTTGGCTTGGCATAGCGAGTTGTTTCAGATTGCTCCGCCTGTTCGATTAATGATCCGGACGCCGATGCGGTGAAAGACCGGTCATGGTCGAACCGCGCGCCCCATTCAGGTACGGAACACTGTACACTGTACAAGAAGACTGCGCAGCACAAATGAGCCAAGACAGGGCATGTATCACAGGAATGCACATCCAACGCGTTGACATCATAATACAACGTTTTCCAGGCCTATGATCCTTGGAAAACAGCCTTGTTCCGGCAGATGAAAAGATCCATGGTGGCCATCATAAACCGTGCCCGTCTTGCCAAATCCAGACGCGGGACGACATCCATTCAACCCCCGACACTTCCAGGGAGAAAAATGAAATGGAAAACACAGAGAACAATCTGATAATGGACGTGCTTGCCCAGGCTTTTCCCGGCAGAACCCAGGATCAGGTGCTTCCCTTCGGCCTCGTTTATGCGGGGATGCGCTGGGGCATGGACAGCAGGCATGGCCTTGTTCCTTTGAACGAACAAGGCCGGCCCATGAATGGGTGCCGGTCATCCGAGGAGTATCGCTTCTATATCCGCTGGTTGGCGGATCATCTGTCCACCCTGGAGGCCCAGCCCAGCGAAGAGCAAACCGGCCTGTGCATTTACCTGGACCGGATGCCGCCCGAGGATGCGGTCATGATGCTCGGCATGAACGTGGCCTTGTACCAATCCGACACAGAAGACATGGAAACGTGGATCGAGGCGGGCGAACCGTTTGAGGCATTTTTCGCCAACTGGATGGAGAACTGGCCGGAGGAAGATGATGAAGAAAGGCCCGACGAGGCCGTGACTCGTGAGGAGTACGCCCAGGTGGCCGGGGAAATGGAAGAAAAGCAACGCTGCTGCCCGGATGTCCGGCACGCGGATGTCGGCTACAGGGTGCCGCTGTCCCGGATTTTGAAGCGGGTGGACGAGCAAGAAGAGCGGGTGAGGCTGGTGGACGCTTTTTATCAGTCCTACAACAACTACATCATGAAGTGATGTGATGCTTGCGGGAGGAGGAACCGACATGGCAGTCCTGGGTAATGCCGAGCTTGGCCGGAAGGATACGGGTCCCGCCTATCCTGCCACCGAAGAGAAGTTAGAAACGCCGAATTATCGCAACCCGAATCCGCCTCCGGGATGGATGGGGACATGGACGTATCCGGCGGAGAACAAGATTGACAACAAGCCGGACTGTGTCAATGCATCAAAGGCTGTAAGCGACACTTCTGGTCCGTGAATGATCACGAGGTGTGGCTTCCGGGTTCAGCCGTTTGACCGTCGACTGTCTGATTCCAGGGCAGTGCTACGGCTTGACCCCATTTCCCCATCCGCTACAATCGAGGCGTCCCGCAAATGCAGGCACTTGTCGTTGCGGCTTGACCCCATTTCCCTATCCGCTACAATCCCAGCGATTCCGACCCCGCGGCCCAGCGCGTTGCGGCTTGACCCCATTTCCCTATCCGCTACAATAGTGTCTCGGGATTACTGGCTCGAAAGATGGTTGCGGCTTGACCCCATTTCCCTATCCGCTACAATTTAGCGGTCATAAGTCCCCGTTTTTGGGGACTTATTTTTTTATTTGAAGACAAAAAAACGTCCGCGGTCAGTCAAAAAAGGGTGTACTGTTCCGGTTTTTCTTGTGCCTTTCGACGCTTTCCGCAGTGAAAGTTCACTGTCTGCTCAAACTGCTTGTCCGTCAGAAACATAATAGCGACCTCGCCACCCGGAGGGAGCTTTCGGCGAATCGCCCTCAGCAAGGATTTTTTTTGTTCACGAGAGGCGACGAATCGCATGTACACGGACAGTTGCGTCCTCTCGAATCCCATTTCAATAAGCACGTTACGAAAACGTGTCGCCTCCTTCCGCTCGAAGTCCGTGACTACCGGCAAGTCAAACATGGTCAGCATCCACATGATCCGGTATCCGCTAAGTTGCGTCGTCCTTGTCATGGCACTCCCGACGATCTGACTCCGCCGCAACCAAATCCAGCGGCAGCAGCAACTTTTGTCGCTGGCCAAGAAGGGTTTGAGCCAGGGAAGAAGCCAGAACCTTCAGGCATTCCGCCATGGGGCTCTGTCCTCGCTCCCCCTGCATGTCCAGATCCCCCACAGCAGACAGAAAGCGCTTGGCTTCGGGGTTCACTTCCGTTCGCCCTTGCCGAACCAGTGAAAACACCCGCATGTCCACCAGCGGACGGAACGGTTCCATCAAATCGTCCACCAGCCGCATGGGATTATTCAAATTTTTATGATGTAAGGGAAAGGAAGGGTGCAGTCCCGCACCCATGACAGCACGTGCAGTGATGGCCCGCAAGACGGTGTAGCCATAGTTGAGCAGGGCGTTGACTCCTTCCTGCGCACGTTCGCGCCGAAAGTCAGCTCCGAATAGAAGAGGAAAGTACAGCCTTGCGGCCTGGGCTTCACAGTTCCCGGCATCACCCGAGCGGACCTTGCGCTCCAGCAGGGCCACTGAAGATGAATCTTGCCCGACATGCGCCAGCGCCCTGGCCTGAAAACGGATTTTCACCTTCACAATCTGCTGCCAAAGGCGTTTCTTCAACGGCGTCCCAGCCCTGACCTGGGCCTCCAGCCGCTCGGTTTGGCGGTGGTGCGTCACCAGAGGCCAGACCAACGCCGCCGGTGAATGCCGATCTCCGCACAAGACCACGGGAACGGAGCGTTCGGCCAGGGCCATCAACAGATTGTTGCTGTACGTCAGGCCGTGGGCATGGGCAATGACCATGCCGATGTCGTCCAGGGGGATGCGCCCGGCTTCCTCCTTCTGGGCCTTGACCACCAAAAAACCGCGTTCCCTGGAAAGGTGGAGGCCGTCACGAGCGATCTCCACCACGCGTCCCGTCATGTTCGCGGTCCAGGATCTCTAACGCGGCAGAGGATGTCCACGGAAACCTTCCGGGCACCGTCTTTTTGTAGAGCGCTCGCTCCTTTAGAAAAATATTTAAAAAGGTCCTCTTTATTTTTATTGCGATTTTTCAAATTTCCGCCCTCATTGTGCGCCGCCAGGGTCACTCCTTGATTCTGGCTGAACATTGCCACTCGATAGATTCTCCGTTCTTCTTTTCGCCCCAGAGCGAGCAAATCATCCTTGTAAATCCGCATAATCAAGGGAAGACTCTTTCGTTGTCGATCAGTGTCAAAGGGATTGGGTCGATTTGCTGTAAAGGTGGAGACTACTTCCTGCCCCCATTTGCCGTCAGGCGTGCGGAATATTTCCACAAAAGCATTGGAGTCGCCATCGAGACCTTTGTAAACCGTTCCGGTGGAATCATGGATGAGGATCAGGGTTAATACCTCTTCAACTCGCACCCGGCGCACCCCGGTACGCCCTGAAAATTCCTCCAGACGCTGTTTCACGGTCACGGAATTTGGTTCATCTTTAAACAGCTCAAGAATTTGTTCCCGTAGATGAAGGTCACGGATCTTTTTCGCATCGGAGGCCTTACCGATACTGGCCAGCGGCACCCTATGCACTGCCACGAGCTTTCCCTGGCTGTTCAGTTCCTGGCCATATGCCGTATCTTTGTGCAGCCTGCCGAGCACATTGTGATCCGGCTTGTGGGACACCACGATGCGCTGGAAACATTCCTGGGCCTCGTCTCGGAAGCCATTCCAGGGAACGGGCATGTCCCGCAGTGCATGGGCGGCCCCTTCCTGCTCGCAGCGGGCCGCCGCCCGCGCCACCTTCTGTAACAATCCGCGGTCCGTGGCGGCGATAACCGCGGCGTCCACGGCATGGTGCCGATGGTCATTGCGATTTTTGTTCAGTCCCCATTTGCCGCGCAGCATCGCCGTCAGTCTACCGGGCGTGACCCAGACCTGATCGCAAACGCAGGTTAGGTATTCTCTAGTGCCTAATTGCAAAAGTAATAAATAAAATATAATGGCTATGACGACCCATTCACCGAAAGGAGGTTGCCATGGCCAGAAAGCCTCGCGTTATCAGTTGTTCCGAGCAGGATCGAGTCA
>DSBL01000069.1 GCA_011049455.1 Desulfonatronum sp.
ATCCAGCGCCAGCTGGGGGCAGTTTTTTGGCCGCAACGGTCCGCGGCCAAAAAGATTTCCCGTCCCGCATTTGTCCCTCCTGTCGAGCGAAGCGGGCGGTTAATAAAGAATCGTTCTTCTTGGCGACCTTGGCGACTTGAGCGAAGCGGGCGGTTTAACTGTCAGCTGGGCCTGACCACGGCATTTGCAATACGTGTCCGCCTTGATTAGAGTAAGCCCGTTTTGGCGATCCACGCCAATTCGCGTTGCGCACCGGAGGCGACATGGCCCTGACCAGACAACGATGGCTGCCCTTTACCAGTGAAATATCCCCCCAGGCGGTCTGCCGACCCGACCCGGATCGGATCGACTATGTCTTCAAGATCGCGGACTGCGCGGATGAACTGCTGCAAGCCTATCACCTGCTGTACCATGAATACCTGAATGCCGGGTACATCCGGGAAAGCCCGCACAAGCTGCTCTTCACCACCCACCACCTGCTCCCCCGGACCACGGTCTTCCTGGCCAAGGCCGAAAAAACCGTCCTGTCAACGGCCACCCTGGTCCATGATTCCAGAGAGTTCGGCCTGCCCATGGACGCCCTGTACACCGGCGAGCTGAGCGCCCTGCGCGAACAGAACCGGAAGGTTCTGGAAATATGCTCTTTGGCGTCCAACGGGTCTGCATGTGGGCGAAACATCACCAAGAATTTTACTAGGCTGGTTTTTCTCTACAGCGTGTTCCGGGTGGTCGACGACATATGCATCATGGTCAATCCCCGCCATGTTGCCTTCTATGTCAAATACTTCCCTTTCACGGTGTTCGGTGCGGAAAAATTTTTCCCCAGGGTGAATGCCCCGGCTGTGCCGTTGCGCGTGAATGTCGAGAGTGTAAGAAATTTCTTCCAAAATTCCCAGGTGTTATTCTCGGTTGGTCAAAAAATGTATCGCCACTACCTTTCCCTGAAAATTGGGATAAATTTTAACGTATTTCAAAAAATGTACAGCAATGATCAAGACACCGAAAAATTCTCCAACCCCCTTGACGCTGCAACAATTACCGAATTGTTGGGCATAAACGAAACACCGCATCAAGCCCATTCATCAATCCGGAAGCAACAAATACTCGAAATGTACTCATAACTTCAGATTTTGCCTGACGTTCCTGGTCCTCGCATTCATCATAATGGCTTCTCGACATCTGACGTCAGTGACTCCGGGCATTGCCATGACACAACAAAACTTTCCATGTGTCGTTGCATGATGACCTCATTCGATTTGAAAAAATTGATCTACGTTGCCAGGCAAAAAACGCTTCTCCAACCCTGCTGCATAAAAAGGAAACAAGTCTGGTTTTTTCCGCATCAAGTAAGGCTCGATATCGGCCAGAATGCCCAAATATGGAATACGTAGCCCATGGTATTCAACGGGCTCCCCGACTTGATGAAAAAGCCACCCGAAACGCTTCAGGGCATAGCACAGGGCTTTTTCCACGATCATATACCAATGGCTGAGTCCGATTCTTTTCGTGTGCTGGTAGACGAGCCTGTACAGGCCCAGCACGATCACCGGCTGCTTTCGCTTGGCCTTGGGGTTTTCCAGATCCTGTTCCGATTCAAGGATGCCGCCTTCTTTTTTCAAGAGGTAGGATTCCACTCCGTAGAACCCGTCCTCCAGACGTCTTCTGTAGTTTCTCTCTACGGCCAGCCTGGAAATTTCGGATATTTTTGATGGAGAAGGTTTTTCCCCGATAAACGCGAATTTAGCGGCCTTCTCCATGGGAAACCCCTTGGACGAATCCATGATCATCCGAATGGTCCCGACAACCTTGTCGTTTTCATTCAACGCGGCGAAATGGATGGAGTAAGGATCATACTCGTCCATTTCCAGCCCCCCAGGATGGTCAGAGGGCTTCTCGAAACCAAACTCCTCCACGTATACGCGGTAGCGAAGTCGAAAAATCTCATTTTTCAGGTCTTCCGTGTCCGCCAACAAAAATTTGAATTGCCCCAAGGTGAACATGACACACCCTCCTCTCATGGTTGCAGAACCGCCTGCTATCATTTAAAAAAAGACGCCCCATGAAGACCGCCTCCGGAAATGTGACATTCCAAATGGAATCAAGTAGTTTCAACTCCTTTCAAATTTATTGAACTTTATTGGGTTGTTGAAGGAAAAGCAAGAGAAGGCCGAAAAAAAACACCTATTTCTCAAGGATGAACATTCCATGCCAAAATCCCGGAACACCTCATCCATGTTGGCTGTCTACCAGTTATCGACAAGCGAGGCCTTTCACCGCGTTGCGTTTTCCAGGAATATCGGCCTGCTCAGCGCCGGAGAAATGGATTGCCTAGCCGCATCCAGGGCGGCCATCGCGGGCATGGGTGGGGTCGGCGGCATGCATCTGGTGAGTCTGGTCCGTAGCGGCGTGGGCAATTTTCATCTGGCCGATTTCGACGTCTTCGAGCCTGTGAACATCAACCGCCAGTTCGGGGCCAGGGTGCCGGATTTCGGGCGGCCCAAGCTGGAGGTCATGATCGAACAGGGTTTGAGCATCAATCCGTTCCTGAACATCACCCCCTTTCCCCAAGGCATCAGCCCGGAAAACATGGATGCCTTCCTGGAGGGCGTGGACGTGGTTCTGGACGGCCTGGATTTTTTCCAGTTCGACATCCGCCGCGAGCTTTTCAAGCGGGCCCAAGCCAGGGGCATCCATGTGATCACGGCCGGCCCGCTGGGTTTCAGCACCGCCCTGCTCGTCTTTGCGCCCGGCCAAATGGGATTTGATCAGTACTTTGACATCCGGGACGACTTGCCAAAAGAGGACAAAATCCTGCGTTTCGCCCTGGGTCTTGCCCCATGGGCCACCCACCTGAAATACATGGATACCTCCCGCGTGGATTTGAAAACCTGCAAGGGTCCCTCCCTGAATGTCGCCTGTCAGCTCTGCTCGGCCCTGGCAGCCACCGAAGCCCTGCGCGTCATTCTCGGTCGCCCCGGCCTTAAACCTGTCCCCAGATACCTCCAAATTGACCCATACACAGCGCAATTCCGTGAAGGCACCCTGCGCGGCGGCAACCGCAATCCCCTGCAGCGGCTGAAGATCAGGATCGCCAGAACCATGCTCATTGCCTCGGCCTCCGGGCCCAACGGCCAGCCGCCCGAATCTCCCGCCGTCCAGGTCGCTTCCGGACAACTGCCTTCGCAGGCCATCGAATACATCATCAGCGCCGGCATCCAGGCCCCGTCCGGGGACAACGCCCAACCCTGGCGTTTTTCCAGAACGGAGCACGGCGTCAATCTGTATCTGGAGCCCAAAGCCGATCAATCCTTCTTCAACGTCCGCCAGATCGCCTCGACCATCTCCTGCGGAGCGGTTCTGGAAAACATGCGCCTGGCGGCCACGCGCTTGGGGCTGGACACCGAGCTGTCCCTGCTCCCGGAGCAGAACCAGCCGGACTTGATGAGCACGATGACCTTCCGACATTCTGGTTGTGAATCTGATCCGTTGGAAGAGCATGTCTGGCGGCGCTGCACCAACCGCAAACTTTTTCTGAAACACCCCATCCCCGCGTGGATGCAAGAACGGCTCAGGATCGAAGCCGCAACCTTTGAGGGTGTCCGGTTGAGCCTGCTCACGAACCGGAAGGATCTGCGCCGGCTGGCCGGGGTGGTGTACAAGGCCGACCGGATCAGGTCCGAGCATCGTCCCCTGCACGAGCATTTCATGAACATGGTCCGCTTCACGCCCGAACAGGCCGAACAGGAACGCACCGGCCTGCCCCTAAAAAACCTGGAGGCGGGAATTCAGGGGGAATTGTTTCTCAAGATGACCAGATCCTGGAAGGTGATGCGGATTGTGAACAGCCTGGGCATGGGCAGGATGGCGGCCTTTTACGCGGCCCGCGGCATCCTGAACAGCGGGGCGGCCGGCCTGGTGTCCGTAAACGGCGATGAAACCCGGGATTTTCTGAGAGGCGGCCAGGCCTTGCAGCGCATCTGGCTGGCTGTGGATCACCTTGGGTTGCGCATGCAGCCCATGACCGCGATCACCCTGTTCCGCCTGCGCTGGAAGCTGGAGGGCTCCCAAGACTTTTCCCCGCGCCACGCCAAGATGCTGGAAAAGCTCTGGGGCGATTACCAGGCCCTGTTCCCGGAACTGAACCTCGACAGCCACAGCGAGATCATGCTCTTTCGCTTCGGCTACGGACCGGCCATCCGGCACCGGACGTGGCGGCAGGAAACAAGCACGCTGATGCACACTTAGAGCTTATCCGTAAATAATGTGGACTTTATTTCGCATTTCTGGCATGTTGTCCTCCATGTTCAACCTTGATCATGGAGGACAACATGCCAAAGGTTCAGTCATGGGAGGTTTCCGATC
>DSBL01000127.1 GCA_011049455.1 Desulfonatronum sp.
GCAGCCACTTCAGTCGTGGAATAGATTAAACCAGTCAGGAAGTAATCGATATCCGCCACTCGTTGAGACACGTCGCCGGTCTCGGTCATGGTTGTGTCTTCCTGACTTTGTTCCGTAATCCTGATGGGTTGCCCCACCTGAGTAGGCGCGGAGGTCCTGGTGCGCGTCGTGCTGGTGGAAATCTGTACTCTGCCGCTCTGTCGCATCCGTTCTTCAACAGTATAGAGGTGGCTGGCATCATCCCGAAAAAGAATTCGCCCTCCGGATTTTTCCATAAGCTTTACGCGCATGGTCTGTTGAAAAATTTCCGGATCAATGGGCAGATCCGTCTTGTTTTCAATGGGACGAATAGCCACGACGGGAACTCTTTTTCCGGAATACAAAAAATCCTGCAGCACGATGTCCCTGGCCATGGTGTCGGCGGTGACGCGTAAATCCTCGACCTGGATCTGATCCAATATCGCGCCCGGAAGGACTTCGGTAGGGGCCCTGCGGGGATCCGCCACAGCCTGGGGGTCACGTACGGCACAAGCCGTGAGCGTGGAATGTACGATAACGAGAATGTACAGAAGAATGCGCAACGACGTGCTCACAAAGATATCCTCCTATCTGCGCCGCATCGTCCCCAACAGCATTCCTGCCAAGGAGTTGGCTACGCCGGTATTGACTTGGTCCACCACCATGGACTCGGACGCAAAAATTTCCCCGGACAGAACGTCCAGGGCCTTGACTTCAACGCGCTGCCGACCGGCCATTTGTGCGATGCTGCCGGTGATCACGTAATCCACAGTGTGCATCTGACCGGTTTCATATCCGGAGGGCGTTGCGGACAGCCCAGTCTGGGAAAATTCCAGTTCCGTCAAAAGGGAAGAAATGTTCTCCCGCTCAACAACACGGACCTGACCTGAATTGACCAGGGCCGAGGCCAGCATGTCTGCAAAGGATCTGCCCAGATCCGGTTGCTGGGGGTTCGTGGTAAACTCCTTGATCGCAACCGTGGCTTGGTTTGCAAGCGGTAATTGCTGATTCTCCCAAAATCCAGGCGGGTATTGATCCTCCAGATCCTGGACCGTTTGCGCCGAAACCTGGCCTGTATAAGGCACCTCGATGTATTGCGTCTCTCGTTGTGGTACATCTTGGACGCGAGCGCACCCGATCAAGCCGAGAACAAGCATGGGAACGACGGCAGAGAGGACTATCAGGCGCATCGTGATTCACTCCTGGCATGCATCGGTTTCGCATGGATCGTGTGTTTCATGGTTGTGCTTGGAACTTCTATCCACAAAAACTAGTTCGGCACCACTGACTGAAACCAGGGCATCTCGAACACCGTTCCCCACGTTCCTTGAATGTTGCCGTCCCGTGTGCGTAGATTGCGTAACAACATGGTATGCTTAACCGGCCGAGGACTGATGCTCGACCCCTGAACCATGGTTACCTGCCAAGCCGGAAAATGGATCGACATCCATTCGGTCTGGTCCAGAAGCATGTTATGCTCGTCCAGAAATTCCACCTTGACGTCCGCCCAGATGTCGTCATTCGGGAAGCGGTTCTGAAAGTTGGCCTGCACCAGGATCTGACCGCCGGGCAGGCGTTTTTGCACGGAATTGACGTACAGAAGCGCATTGCGCACGTTCCGGTCCAGAATAACGATCCGTTGGGAGTGCTGCATCGGCTCGGTCCCGGGTTTGTGGGCAATGGGCGCATAGGGCCCTTTGCAACCGGTCATGACCATCAAAGCCAGCAGGAAAACACAAACCATTTGCATGTGTCGCATATACCTTCTCCACCTTCCAACAATTATTCTCTCTCAAAATCAACAGAAGATCCAGAGACATCGCGCGGACTGGTGTAAAAAGTCTGAGCCAGTCCTGGGAGAAGTCGCCTGATTTCGATAAATGCAGGATTGTCTTCCGGGATATCATCCTGCAGCGCATAGTAATAGCCCTGCGCAACAGGCCGAATGGCCAGTTGCGGTTCGCGCCGGTCCAGGTAGAATTGAGCCTGATTCAAAAAACGGTGCTCCCTGGCCTCGAACGAGGCCTGCACCACGTCGGCCACCTGAGTCACTATTTCCCTGCGCATCTGCTCCTTGACCTCAGTCTCCGAAGGCAGACGCATGGGCTTATATTCAATATTCGCCTCGTTGACTTCGTCCTGGAATTCATTGTCATAGGCCACATTGGCGTCAAAATCCTTGACAAAAGAGATCGTGCCCTTCTGGGTGTCAAAAATACGCACGCTGACCTTGGCAAAACCTCTGGTTTCCGCTGTTCCTCGGGTATAGTTCATTATCTGCGTCCGGTCCCGGGTGATCGTCATCGGGGGAACGGAAGGCCAGAGCTTGGTATCAGGCCCATAGGCCGACATCATCTGCTGGTATTCAGGATTCGGCGAGGATTCCTCGCCGACTTTCACATTGGCTGTCGCGCTTCGCTTATCAATATTCGTGTCCACCTTGAAAAGGGAAACGGATCCGGTGACCATCAAATCCACTCCCAGCATTTGTCCTGCGGATCGGTTGTCCGCATACTGCTCTTTCAAGGCATAGTCGATCTTGTCCCGCTCCAGAATGTTGATCCCATAGGGCAGAACGGAATAAAGGTAACTGATCAGGGAGTCGGAAAACTGCCTCCCGGCATCCGGATCATTGGAAGGCGAATCAAAGGTGGCCACGGCAATATGGCTCTGGATGCTCTTATTGACATGATCCTGGGCCTCCTGGAGCCTGCGGAAGATGCGCAGATCGCTGTCATCCAATTGGCTGGCCAGAACGGAAAGAAGATAGGCGTGATGGTAGTCGCCGTTGTCCAGAATGGTCACGGAAGACTTCTGATAATAGTATTGTGCGCCTGTCGAACGTACGCGCTGCAAATCCTGGGAAAATTCCTCAAGATCCAGGGTAGACAGCAGTATGTAGGCATCATACCATCTATTTTCCAGCTCCATCTGCATGATGCGCTTTTGCACCTGATCAACAATGCTGTTACGCAAAGGATAATTCGCAAAAGACAGTGAAACTGGAGAAATTTCCCTCATTTTTGAAAATCCTGCCATGGCCTGATCAATCTGATTGTTGTTCAAGGTGTGCTGCACTTCTTGATTGATCTCACTCATAACGATAATCTTCTCGGCAATGGTTTGCAGCTCTGCATCCCTGGCATCAATACGCTGGGCTTTTTGAATCGTTTCCAGGGCGGTGGCGAAATTGTAGTCGGCTAGTTCTTGCAAGGTTTGCTGCCTCAATTTTTGCTTTTCATCTTCCAGGGCGTTGATCCTTGCCTGATACAGCTGAATCCCGCGCTGAACTTCCTGATTTTCCGAATCCCATTGAACTGCTTCCTGTAAGACCTGAACAGCTTCAGTCACGGCTGAAATTTCATCGGGACTGGCCGACTGGGCAATAGATTCGGCCTTGGCAAGAGACATGCGGACAAGATGCTCTTTGGTGGAGCGAATTTTTTCCTCAATTGCCTGTCGGGCGGCACCCTGGAGGGTTTCGGAAAGGGCCAGTTGATAACTTTGAAGTGCTTGGACGTAATTCTGACTTGTGTAAAAATCGTCGCCTTTTTTTAGATGGGGAGATGTTACACAACCAACCAAGAAAAACATAAAAAGAAAAATTATCCATCTGTTCATTCCAGTCTCCTAAAAAATGGTCTACGAGGTTTTAAACAGTTAAAAATTAACGCTGGCTCCAGAACATATAATCAAATAAATTCAAATAGTTAATTATAAAAAGCATTCCGTTATTCGCAACCGCAATGTCTAATCGCCTGAAATGACTCATTTTATGTGAATAATTTTTCCGCTCAAGATCAAAAAAATGTTTAAGTGTGCTTTGATTTTCGTACTGTTTTTTAATTATAAATAATTATTACCATCAACACAATAATCTGGTCAAAACAATTCCACGATGGACCGTTTTTTTTGGTAAGATTTCTTTCAGGACAAACCGTTACAAAAAAGTCATTCATAATGTAACACACCGTAATTGTTTTTGTTTTGCCTGTTGGAACTGCTAGCTATCCAGAAATAGGGAATCTTACAAGCCCTCTAATCACCTGCGCGGATGATTGTGGGTGTTTATAAAAAGACATGTTCTGACCCACGTCATTAAGAGCTTATCCGTAAATAATGCCGACCTTTCTATAGGTGATTATCGCAGCGGCCATGTGCAACAAAGCCATATAGGTATCGCTGAGCTTCTCGTAGCGAACCAGAATTTTGCGAAAGC
>DSBL01000163.1 GCA_011049455.1 Desulfonatronum sp.
ATTCCAAAAGGCTGACGAATAACCTGATTGGGCTTCAAGTCGATAAATCGCAATAATCGCAAAATTAAATTTGAAAACAACATGTTACATAATGCCATTGGGCTATGTTCCGGACACTAGTGATTCATCTTCATTATTTTATCCCCTTCTGCGGTTTCAAAAAAAGGCGAATTTTATGTCCTTTATCCAAAAAATCAGGCGCGAAATGCTTCCTTTTGCCGGGCTCTGCTTTTGGAGATATTTTTTATCATCTTGAAATTAAATTGCTATTTTTTTTTGGTCCAGGTTCTGCTTTGATCCCGGTGAAAAGTGTATTTTGCGGTGGACAAGAAACCGCGCGTTCATGATGTCAAAGTATAAGGAGGTGTGAAATGCCTGGATTTGATGGAACCGGCCCACGTGGACAGGGGCCCATGACAGGTGGAGGATTCGGGTACTGCGCCAGCGGTGGATACGCTCAAGGGGTGGCCCGTGGCGGGGGACTCGGTCGCGGTCGAGGTCAGGGACGCGGCTTTGGCCGGGGATTTGGCCGGTGCGGTTTCTTTGGCGGCGCCCCTTACGGAGGTTTTGTCCAATTGTCCGAGACGGATGAGAAAACATTCCTGGAATCGCGTTTGAAGTGGCTTGAACAGGAAAAGAGCCGTATCAGTGAACGGTTGGGCGGATTACAATCCTAGAACCAGTTGGCGGGAGGCTTCATGCCTCCCGTTCTCTCTTGACCTCCCAATGTTATTATTTCCAAAGGAGAGCCCATGGCCAAAATCGGCATCATCCGGTGTGAAAAAAATGAGCATAAATGTCCCCTCACCAATTGTCTGAAGTCTTTGGCGGAAGGTGGGCAAGGATTCGCCGTGCATCAGGGACCCAATACGCTGGTGGGGGTTTTTACCTGCCGATGTCCGGGCGATCAGGCGGTGAATTTGGGCAAAATTCTCAAAAGCAAAGGCGCTGAGGTCATTCATTGGTGCACCTGTCTGTTTGCGCACAAGGAGGAAGGGCGCTGGCTGGCGGGTGACGGATTTTGCCAGGATGTGGACTCATTGATCCAGCGCGTGGCTCGCGAAGCAGAGATCACCTGCGTCAAGGGCACCGCGCACCTGCCCCAAGGCTATCAGCCCGAGGTGTCCGGACAGGACACGGCTATGAGAGAATCTTGATGCACAAAGATATGGAGGATTTTGTCGACGGACTTCAAGCGGAAATTGACGAGGCTGTTCGTCGAGAGATGGGTGAAGCCGTGTACCAGCGTTGGCGAAATCCACTCTATATGGGCGTTCTGCCGGATTTTGACGCCACAGCCAGTGTTCGAGGAAACTGTGGCGACCAGATGCAGATTTACCTTAAATTTCTGAAAAACAGGGTCATCAAAGCCTCGTTTCAAACCGATGGCTGCGGACCGAGCGTTGTCGCTGCCTCTTATGCCGCGGAATTGGCTCTGGGCAAATCCGCCGAAGAGTTGTTCTCCTTGGACCCTGAACATATTCTAGCCGCAACGGGAGGATTGCCGGAAGATCATGAACATTGCGCTTTTCTGGCCATCGAGACTTTGCACGCTGCGGCCAGAAACTGGCTGGAAGCCCGCAGGACGCCAAACAAAGCAACTGCCCAGCAAGGATCTGTTGCTTAATTGTCGAAGGATGAAGTTGATGCAGCGTGCGGGGATGTGAAGCTGGAGTATGCCCCGGTCATGCCCTTAAGAAGGTATTTTCTCCATGCTCCTGATTATTTCCGGAATCGGCGCATGGCTTTTTCCTCGTACACTTGGTCGAGTTCCATGTGCACGGGGCGATTGCGGCGTTGATTGGCCATCATGATCAGGTAGTTCAGCCTCTGGGATTCGGCCATGCGCCGGGTTTCGTCCGGACATTCGCAGAGCATTCCCTTCAGGGAGAGAATTTCCTTGTGCTCTTCAATTTCCGGTGGCGCATGTCCTGAATTTTTCAAAATTTTGTAGGCCATCCGAAGCTCCGGTGGGATCATGGTGTCGTCCTCAAATACCAAAGGCCTGCCCATGCCGCGCAGGGTATCGAATTCACCGCGTTGCAAAGCCGCCTTGATCCGCTCCTCGGCCAGAAAGGCTATACTATCCATATAATATTATATGCAACGGCTTCATTTTCATCAAGCCTCATCCCAAGTTCCAGTTCAGCGCATAGCCTCGGGAAACAGTTTTTCGGCCGCCTCCCGCAGCTTGTACTTCTGGATCTTGCCGCTGGCGGTCATGGGGTAGGCATCCACAAAGGCGATGTACTTGGGTGTCTTGTAGCGGGCGATCTTGCCCCGGCAGAAATCCCTGACCTCTTCCGGGGTCAGGGTGAAGCCGGGCTTGGGGATGATGAACGCGCCCACCTCCTCGCCGTACTTGCGGCTGGGCACGCCCACCACCTGCACGTCCGAGATGCCCTCCATGGTGTATAGATACTCCTCGATCTCCCGCGGGTAGACGTTTTCCCCGCCGCGGATGATCATGTCCTTGATTCGCCCGGTAATGGCCAGGTACCCGTCCTCGTCCATCACGCCCAGGTCCCCGGAGTGCAGCCAGCCATCCGTGTCAATGGTCTGGGCCGTGGCCTCGGGCATGTTGTAATACCCCTTCATCACGTTGTAGCCCCTGCAGCAGACTTCTCCGGTCACGCCCGGCGGCAGCGCTTGGTTTGTCTCCGGATCCACCACGCGCACCTCAATGGACGGCATGGCCCGGCCCACCGTGGCCACGCGGCGGGTGATGTCGTCGTCCACCCGGGTCTGGGTCATTACCGGCGAGGTTTCGGTCAGCCCGTAGCAGATGGTGATGTCGCGCAGGAACATTTTTTCCATGACCTGGCGCATGACCCGGACCGGACAGGGCGAGCCGGCCATGATCCCGGTGCGCAGCGAGCTGAAGTCGAACTTGGGAAACAGGCGATGCTCCAGCACGGCAATGAACATGGTGGGCACCCCGTACAGGGCCGTGCACCGCTCCTGCTCCACCGAGGCCATGACGTGCACCGGGTTGAAGCCTTCCAGGATGACCAGGGTGCTGGCGTGGCTGATGGCGGCCAGGACCCCGAGCACGCAGCCGAAGCAATGGAACAAGGGCACGGGCAAACAGACCCGGTCCTTGTGGGTGAACAGCTGATTCTCGCCGATCCAGAAGCCGTTGTTGGCGATATTGTAGTGGGTGAGCATGACCCCCTTGGGAAAGCCCGTGGTGCCCGAGGTGTACTGCATGTTCACCACGTCGTGGCAGGAAAGCTCGGCCTGGCGGGCCTGAAAGTCGGCCTGAGGCGTCATGTGGCCCAGGGCCAGCAGCTCCGGGATGGAGTACATGCCGCGGTGTTTTTCCGGACCCAGGAAAAAAATCCGTTTGAGATGCGGAAAACGCTTGCTGCCCAGGTGGCCGCGGGGATCGGTGCGCAGCTCCGGAACCAGTTCGTTGATAACCCCCACGTAGTCCGTATCCCGGAATCCGTCGATCAAAAAGATGTTTTCCGCCTCGGACTGCTGGAGGATGTAGGCCAGCTCATTGGACTTGTAATTGGTGTTCACGGTCAGCAGGACCGCGCCGATCTTGGCCGTGGCGAACTGCAGGGCCACCCAGTAGGGCACGTTGGTGGCCCAGACCGCCACCTTTTCGCCGCGTTGCACGCCCACGTGCATCAGGCCCTTGGCCAGCTGGTCCACCACCTCGGCGAACTGGCTGTAGGTCAGGCGGTAGTTGCGGTCCACATAGACCACGGCGTCGTTGTCCGGATGGCTGGCCACGGCCTCGTCCAGGAGCCGGCCCAGGGTGATTTCTCGAAGGATGGTGTTTTGCACGAATTTTCCCCAAGTGGAGGTTGAATTTGGCGAAAAGTTGTTTCAGAAACGGAAATAAGGGATCTGGCTGATACTGAACTACCGTTTGTGGATTGTGGGTGGTGCAGGCATCCTGCCTGCACGGACAGGCAAGATGCCTGTCCCACCATTTTGACATGCCTTTTGCCCAATCTCGCGGAGCACAAAACGCGGAAGGGTCAAAAACGGTATATTAAGAGCTTATCCGTAAATAATGTGGACTTTATTTCGCATTTCTGGCATGTTGTCCTCCATGTTCAACCTTGATCATGGAGGACAACATGCCAAAGGTTCAGTCATGGGAGGTTTCCGATC
>DSBL01000116.1 GCA_011049455.1 Desulfonatronum sp.
AGATCACCGCACCGGTCAGCGGGTCCTGGAGAATGGCCCGCGGATCGTAGTTGTCCGCGACCATCTTGCACGGCGGATTGACGCAGTGCCGGCACTGTTCCGGGAAGAACAGCCAGTTTTTCAATTTCCCGTCTTCCACGACCTCGGTGAAGCGCACCAGTTTCAGGGTGTTGTAGGACAAGTCCTTGGGGTTCTGATGCGAACCCCAGTTCCTGGTCTCCTCGGCCGGCAGCTTTTTCCACTGCTTGCAGGCCACTTGGCATCCGCGGCAGGCCGTGCACTTGGTCAAATCGATGAAAAAGGTTTTTCCTTGCATGAGTTGTTATCCTCCTATGCCTTGCGGATGTTGACCATAAAGGCCTTGGTTTCCGGGATGCCCGTATTGGCGTCGCCCACCGAGGGAGTCAGCAGGTTGGCCGAATCCCCGCCGTCCTTGGGATGCACCCAGCCGTAATGATAGGGCAGGCCGACCATGTGCAAGGTTTGGCCCATGACATTGTAGGGCTGGATCCTGGGGGTGACCATGGCCACGCATTCCACCTGGCCCCGGACGCTTTCCACGATGACCTTGTCGCCGTTGGCAATGCCCCGCAGCTGGGCCAATTCCGGATCAAGCTCGGCGTACAGCTGGGGCTCGCACTCCAGCAGCCAGGGCTGCCAGCGGGTCATGACCCCGGTCTGCCAGTGCTCGGTGAGCCGATAGCTCGTGCCGACAAAAGGAAACCGCGGGTCGCAAACGGCCTGCTTGTCCAGCTTGCCCTGGAAATGCAGGGCCGCAGGATTGTGCAGCTGCCTGGAGAAGGGCTGTTCCTCGAACGGGCATTCCAGGGGTTCATAGTGTTCCGGGAAGGGACCGTCGTTCAGGCCCGGACCGTAAAGCTGCCCGAAGCCGTGGGTGCGCATGATGAAGGGGTGCCTTTCCCCGGGCTTCCACCCGCCGTCCGGCACGTCGCCGATCCATTTCTCCCCGTCCCAGGCGATCACCGCCTTATCCGGCGCATAGGGCTTGCCTGTCAGGTCCACGGAGGCCCTGTTGTACAGAATGCGCCGGTTCAGCGGCCAAGCAAAAGACCAGTTGGGAAACAGGCCGATTTTGGCCTGCATTTCCGTCTGGGTCTTGTCCCGGCGGGCCATCATGTTCCCGGTCTCGGTATAGGAGCCGCTGTGCAGCCAGTTGCCGCTGGCAGTGGAGCCGTCGGCCTGGAGCAGGGCAAAGCTGGGGACCAGGGTGCCGGCCTTGTAGAGCTTGTCGCCGATGGTCACGTCCTTGAGGAAGTAGCCGTTCATCAACTTGGCCGCCTTGTGGGCGTCGAACTCGTCATGCGTGGTCACGTCCATGTTGAAGTGCATGATCGGTTCGCTCAGCGGTCCGCCCTCCGCGGCATACAAGGCTTGGACCCGTTTCATGATCTCGACCATCATGTCCCCGTCCGGCATGCAGTCGCCCAGAGGCTTGGGCCCGGCATAGCGCCACTGCATCCAGCGCCCGGAATTGGCGATATGCCCCTCCTTTTCGTAGGAAACGGCCGCGGGTAGGAAGAACACCTCGGTCTTGACGGTCGAGGGATCCATGCCCGGGCCCTTCCAAAAGGAACCCGTCTCGTTGTCAAAAATGTTCACGTTGACCATCCAGTCCAGCCTGGACAGCGCTTCCCTGGTCTTGTTGGAATGCGCCCCGCTGCAGGCCGGATTCATGCCCCAGGCGAAAAAGCCCTTGAACTGACCGTTGAACATCTGGTCAAAGAGCACCAGCCAGGAGGCGTTCTGTCCGTCATCGAGCTTGGGCAGCCAGGTGTAGCTGATCTCGGGATCGGCCTTTGGATACATGGCCTTCAGAAAACTGGCCATGTACTTGGGCCGATTCTGCCACCAGTTGGCGCTTTTGGGGTCCTTGGACACGGGCGTGTTCTTTTCATTGTAGGCCGCGAGGCTGGGCCAGGAGGCTCTTGGGGTCGGATTGTACCCAGGCAGGATGTGAAACAGCAGTCCCTGATCCGTGGATCCCTGGACATTGGCTTCTCCGCGCAGGGCATTCACCCCTCCGCCGGCCACGCCGATGTTCCCCAGCAGGAGCTGGATCATGGCCATGGTCCGGATGTTCTGCACGCCCACGCTGTGCTGGGTCCAGCCCATGGCGTACATGCTCGTTCCGGACTTGTCCGGGGCGCCCGTGGCCGCATAGGCCTTGTACACGGCCAGGAGCTTGTCCTTGGGCGTCCCGCTGGTCTGGGAAACCCGGTCCAGGGTGTAGCGCTTGTAATGGTTTTTCAGCAGTTGAAACACGCACCGCCTGTTTTTCAGACTGGGATCACGGAGCGGAACGCCGTCCTTGTCCAGCTCAAAGGCCCATTTTGTCTTGTCGTAGGCTGCCTTGTCCGAATCAAAGCCGGAGAACAGGCCGTCCTTGAAGCCGAACCCCTTGCCCACGATGAAGGAGGCATTGGTGTTGTTGACCACGTATTCCTGGAAGAAGAGATTGTTCTCCAGGATGTAGTTGATCATTCCGCCGAGGATGGCGATGTCCGTGCCCGAGCGCATCGGCGCGTAGATGTCCGCCTTGCTGGCCGAGCGGTTGAAGCGCGGGTCCACGCAGATCAGGGTGGCGCCTCTTTCCTTGGCCTTCATGACCCATTTGAAGGAAACGGGATGGCATTCGGCCGGGTTGCCGCCCATCATCAGGATGGCGTCGCTGTTCATCAGATCGATGTAGTGGTTAGTCATGGCGCCGCGGCCGAAGGATTCGGCCAGGGCCGGGACCGTGGAGCTGTGACAGATCCGCGCCTGGTGCTCGATAAAGGTCAGCCCCAGTGCGCGCATCATGCCCTGCAGATACCAGCATTCTTCGGAATCCAGGGCCGCGGAACCCACATGGGCGATGCCGTCGGTGCGGTTGACCGTCTGTCCCTGGGCATTGGTGGCCGTAAAAGAGGCGTCACGAGCGTCCTTGACCTTGCGGGCGATGCGGTCCAGGGCCCAGTCCCAGGATTTGACCTCCCATTTGTCGCTGTATGGCGCCCGGTACAGGACCTTGGTGATGCGCTGATCGTTCTCCCCGAGTTGGTACAAGGACGCGCCCTTGGCGCAAAGCGCGCCCTCGTTGATGGGATGGTCCGGATCGCCTTCAATGTTGATGGCCCGGCCGGAGCTTTCCTGGGAGGTGTGTACGATCAGGCCGCATCCCACGGAACAGTAGCAACAGATGGTTGTCGATTCCCTGGCCCAGCGCAGGCGCAGCAGCTGCGCCCTGGCCGCGGTGGGCTTGAGGTCGAACCCCAGGCCGCCGAAGGCCAGGATCGAACTCGCCACAGCCGAGAACTTCAAGAAGTTCCTTCTGTTGATGTGCATGGCGTCTCCTTTGGTGTTTGATGGTGAACGGCGCGGACGAGCCCGGCTCGCCCGCGCAGGATAAACATGCGGTTCCGACTCCAGAAGCGCACCCTGGAAATCGCTGCACGGCCCTTGTGATTGCCGCTCAGTCCCTGGTGGAAATGTATTGACGACGGGGGAGGAAAAAACTCGGGTCTGACCCGAAGGGATCGAAGAAAACAGGCGATGGGAAAGGAGTCAGTCGTGGAATCGGCGACAGCTGAAAGCCGACGCCGCAAGCGGCATGGCGAAAGAAGGAAAACGAGTCTTGTCGTAAAAAGGATCATCATCACGCGACCTGGGACTGGAACACGTTTGAGCGGCATACCAGGAGCGAACTCGCCCCCGCATGCACATGCTTCAGATTCTCAAATACTGGTATGCTTGTTTCCCGGACATATGCATTCCTATCACTATCTATGTTTATTCAAACATACATGAAGTGGCGAAAAAGAGTCCAATTCAATGTTCTAATACGATCAACATTTTATTATCGATTTTTATTATTTTGCTGATTAATTTTTCCTATCAGCACTACAGCGACACTTCCCGGTCATGCTTGTCGCTGCGAGGTATTGCATGGCAACCGCCTTTACATATTTTTAGGCGTTGCACTGTCTGACCGAGTGTGCCTGCATGTACCCGAAGTTCGACACTTTTTTCCAGTTTTCGCCTGTTAGGCGTTTGCAACCTGTTGAAATCATTCGTGGCGACTTCTGAATTTTCTATTTTCGTGTAGTACTTAAGATTAAAAATTTGTGC
>DSBL01000074.1 GCA_011049455.1 Desulfonatronum sp.
AAAACAAAAAATTTGAGTCTGCCTGAACCTTAAAAGCTGGAAACATTCCGGCGTGAAGACCAATTTTACCTTAAATCGAACAAAGAAAGCCTTGTAAAAATTTTGAATCGATCAATTCAGGTCTAACACGCTATCACGCGTCAGGATGAGGACTGGCCGTTTTTTATCCGGTGCCGCAAATTTATACCAGCGTATTTCCCCGTGCTTCATTCATCCCCCCATGCCTGCTCGGCTTCCCAAACCGAAAACTCATTGCCGGCAACCGGATTTTGTTCGTAACCACGGCGATGCTTGAGCTCCAGTTGCTCGTTTTTATACTGGGCCAGCGCATCCTGCAGGGCCTTCCTTGTAAAAGCGGACCGACTTGTGTGGAGTTCCTTTGAAACACGATCGACCGCCTTGACGAGATCATCATCAAGGGTCATCTGAATTGTTCTCATAACGCACCCCCTTAATGTGGAAATTTATAGCTATAATAATCCACATTGCAGACATTGTCAAAAAAACGAGCAAGGGGTCAAGACTGCTATTGGCCCGCAAACATTCTATTTTTCAGCGAATCCACCCTTCTTTGAAGCGCCATTTTCTCCTGCAGCCTGGACTGGAGCCGGAGCAGGGCGCTGCTGACCGTGTTGCAGGTCCGTATTAGTTGCTTGGGTCGGACCGAGCTAATCTAATGAATTTTCGAATGATGATACGTTCCAAAACAGATCGTTATTCTGCCTTAGAACCCTTATTTCGCCCTCAAAAATGGGCATTGTAATGGGCTGGGTCTCTGCGACCAGCAACCACCTGTTTTTATTCAATTAGCCCCCCCAAAAAAGGACCATTTGGGCCTTACAGACATATTGTATCGCGAAGAATTTTAATTCTTGAACTTCTCCATATTCTTGCCGCGCTGGACGCATCGCCTGGCGTCCTTCTCGAACTGCCTCGTGTAGACCGGCGTGTGCAATTGTTTCGACAAAATTGTATAACGCTTGGGATACGCGAACACGGTCCGGAGAATCCGGTTCTATTCTGTCCAACCCTTCGCACGCGCAACGGGGTCAAATCAGATGTTCCGCATAATTCTGCTGTTACTCTCACACCCTGGTGTATTCTGCACAGTCCTCCTGAAACTCGGTGATTATTTCCTCGGTGAGGGTCGGTCGAAGCGAAGGGAGAATTTCCAAGAATGTCTCAGTGGTGACCAGATAATCATGTTGCAGGTTGAATTCCTGTTCAAAGGCGTGCTGCCGTACCTTCTGAAAAAGATACTCGATGTCCGCCGGAGTGAAGAGCGAGGTGAGGGAAACCAATCTGTCGAGGTCGACAGTTCCACAATTTGTGCGCTCGATATAGTGCTCGAATATGGTTTTGCGTCCTTGCTCGTCCAGGCTGCCCACTGGAATGATGCAGTCGAAGCGGCCAGGTCTAAGCAACGCCGCGTCCAGTTGCCGGATATAATTGGTTGCGCAAATGAGAAGATTTTTTCGGTCCCTCGCTTTCAGCAAAGGTACCTGTTTGAGGAATTCATTGGTGATGGACTTGTCGACCCGGGAGGCATGATCGCGGCTGCCCGCAATTTCCTCGAACTCATCAATGAAGATCACCGTCTCATCCAAGTCATATACCTTTTCCATGATTTTCTTCAGGTTGGCCCCCAACCGGTCTTGACCGTCCGCCATCAAAACGCTCGGGCTGATTTCGATGTACCACCATTGAAGGATGCCGGCGATGGCCTTGACGAAATGGGTTTTTCCCGTGCCCGGGGGACCGAAAAAGATAATGGCCCTCGGCGGCGTAACACCGTGCTTGCGGGCGAGTTCTGTTTTTTGGAGAATGCGGATAATCCTGTTATTCACCACCTGTTTCGGGGGTTGGGAGTCGGAAATGGTCTCCCAGACGGCCCGGTCGATAACCTGCGCGCCGAGTTCCCGGAGACACTGGATACGTTTACTGTCCCTGGCGTCCTTGGTAACCGGATCGATGTTTTCAATGAAGTCGATACATGCCAACTTGAGCCCCACGTCGCGTCCCAATCTTTCAGAAAGTACCCACTTGTGCTGGAGAATTCTGGACCAGAGCAGAGGGGCTGTTTCAGGATCGAACTTCAAGCCGGTTGCGGCAAAAATTTGCGCTGCGCTATCCTCCTGATCAGAGATCGAACTGTCATCTGGGGCATCCTCGCTGTGGAAATTCACAGCATCTTTATCGTCTATTGATTCCTTTGCTCCATTGTTCATGTTCCTTCCTCCTGAAGGGTATTTATATACCAAGGTCGAACCGAGCTAACAAACTGTATTGTATGAAATATGTTCCAAGGCAGGCCGATATTTTGCTTGGAATGCCTTTCACCCTCAAAATGGGTGTTGTAACAGACAGGTTCGTCACAAAGCTCCGCATGGTGTCTTCGAAAGCGACCTTCTGTTCAATCCCAAACGCTGGTCGTGAAAAAATATTTCGAAGCTGCATCCCGGGCCTGGTCCGAGGCGCCTGAAAAATCGGGCCGGATCATCAGGGCCGTGCAGGTGGTGTCGGGCGGCGTTTCAGGATCATTCACGAAATCGAAGAGAATCCTGCCGGCGCAGGTATCCACGTTCATGATGTCGATATCCTGCAGCAAGGTCCACAACAGGGTGCCGTGGTTGGCGGTGGGAAATTGCACCAGGTACTGCCTGTCGCCCGGGTAGTGGCTTTTGGCAAAGCGAGCGAAATGGTCCGGAGTTTGGGGATCCATGTCGCCGTTGAGCAGCAGCATGGGGATGTCGGTTGCCGGCCACTGGTGGGTGGCGGCATCAGGTGGATAGACCGGCCAGCCGATCACGTCGCGAGCGGTGTACTGACTCAGCGTTTCATCCGGGCTGGCGTAGGCTGTATCTGAAAAAGCCTGGGCCTGGGCCAGGGACAGCCCCCCGATCAGTTCGGAGGTGATGATGTGGGTATTCAGGTTGAAGCTGAACGCGGGATACGTTTCGTCTTCCTCCGGCTCAGCCTGTTCCGTGAAAAGGGCTTTGATGATCGCCGCGTCATCCGCACCGCAGCGGTTTATGCGGTAAATCATGGCCGGCAGCACCATCCGGCCCCGCCAGTCGCGACCCAGTTCGGCCAGCTTCTGATGCAAGGCGGTCCGGGTAATCAGAGGGGCCAGGTCCGGGCAGAGACTTGCACCGTCGATTTTGGCATAGGTGCCTGCCAGCAACGCCAGGCTGTCGGCTCCATATGCCCGCATGCGGCTGCCGCAGATGGGATCGGCGTCGCAGCGCTGCAGGATGTCCAGCACCAGTTGGTTGGCATTCTGATCATACGAATCAATGGGATACAATCCTTTCTTGGGACCAGCCGGCACAACCCCGTCAAGAATGAGGCCGTCGAGCATGTCCGGGTAGAGGTAGGCGAAACGCTGCGCCAGATAAGTGCCGTAGGAGAAGCCGTAGAGAAAACGCCGGCCTTCGCCGGCCACGCGGTTCATCCAGGCAGCCGCATCGTGCGCCGTCTGGGTCGGGTTGAACATCGCCAGACCGCTCCGCCCCCATTTCAATAGCAGATCGGCCGCGCATTCGGCCGATCCATCCGTCGATGCGGGGCAGGTCAACGGACTCGATGCCCCCGCACCCCGGTGTTCAAGGGCATAATAGTCCCACTCGGGATGGGTCTGTGCCCAGACTTCCAGGGGATAGGCATAGCTCGCAATGCTTTCACCCGGCCCGCCCATCAAAAACCAGATCTGTCCTTTTTTGATCTCCCCCGCACCCCTGGCGCGCATCACCAGCACGTTGATCCACGCGCCTTCGGCGTCATCATGATTCAGTGGCATGGCGGCCATGCGGCATTCGAGGCTTGAACCGGCATCCAGATACGCGGGGCAAGCGCTCCAACTCGACGAAATCTCGAAAGCGTCACCCCCACCACAGGAAGTCAAAACACAAAACAGGAATACGAGACACAGCAAACAGCAGATCTTTCGCGGCATAGTGCACTTTTTTTCTAGTGTCCTGTCACATCTCTAATGTTGGATAAAGACGGTTCAGTTTGATCCGGGCATCTTCAGCAGTGAACTGCCAGTTAACCCCGGCCTTCATTCCGTTTCTTGTCGACTCCCATGCCT
>DSBL01000014.1 GCA_011049455.1 Desulfonatronum sp.
CAGTTAATCCTGAATATGTTGTTGATGCGCAGATGAATCGCAAGGCGGTTCTGCTGTCTGTTGCCGAGTGGGAACAGATTGTCAGCGAACTGGAGGAGCTGGAGGACATCCGTGCGTATGACGCGGCGCAGCCACACGCTGCAGATCGGTTGCCTTTTGAGCAAGCCGTGCGTGAAATCCAGCAGGATTTCAAGCCGTGACGTATAGGATCGAAATTTTGCGGATTGCTCAGAAGCAACTCGCGAAAATCGAACGATTACATCAACAACGTATCATTGATGCAATACGGAGTCTCGCCCTCGAACCTCGACCGAGGGGCTGCAAAAAGCTCTCCGGTCGACCGGCCTGGCGCATTCGTGTCGGTCCCTACCGCGTGATCTATGAGATCCATGAGGTTCAACTCCTGGTTCTGGTCATTACAATTGGAGACAGGAAGGAGGCATATCGATGAGCAACATCCGTTTGAACACTTATACCAGACATGCAGCTCTGATCCATCATCTTTTCTCATGACCGACGACGAACGCCAAGCCCGCACCAAAATCGACCAGCTCCTGACCGACGCAGGCTGGGTACTCCAGGACCGGCACGAACTGGACCGGCATGCTGCCCTGGGCGTGGCCGTGCGCGAATTCTCTCTTTCCGGTGGGTTTTGCGATTATCTGCTCTTCGTCGCGGGCAAGGCCGCCGGGGTGATTGAGGCCAAGAGGGCCGGGATGACGCTCAGCGGCGCGGCGGATCAGGCGGGACGGTACATGGCCGGGCTGCCCGAGCACCTGGCCCGGTGGGACGACCAGCCGCAACTCATCTTTGATTACGAAAGCACAGGGGAGGAGACCTTTTTCTGCAACCAGCGCGATCCCAAGCCCCGGTCGCGCCGTTTGTTCGCCTTTCATCGTCCGGAGACGCTGCATGAATGGCTGCTCCAGCCTGAGACCTTGCGGGCCCGGCTGCGCCGGATGCCGACTCAGGCCCCCTTGAACCGCAAGGGGCTGCGGGATTGCCAGGTCGAGGCCATTACCGGGCTGGAGGCGTCGCTGGCCGAGGACCGGCCCCGGTCCCTGATCCAATCGGCCACAGGATCGGGCAAGACCTACATGGCCTGCTCGTCTTCCTACCGGCTGATCCGCCACGGCGGGGCCAGGCGTATCCTGTTTCTGGTGGACCGGAACAACCTGGGCGACCAGACCCTGAAGGAGTTCCAGAATTTTCATCCGCCCGGCGCGGCCAACCGTTTTACGGACACCTACATTGTCCAGCATCTGCAAGGCCGCCGCATCGACCCGGACGCCAAGGTGGTGATCACCACGATCCAGCGCCTTTTTTCCCTGCTCAAGGGCCAGGACCTGCCCGAGGACGCGGAAGAGGCTTCGGGTTTTGAACAGTGGCAGGGCAAGGAGGACGAACCGCTGCCCCTGGCCTACAACCCGGCCATTCCCATCGAGACCTTTGACTTCATCATCACCGACGAATGCCACCGCTCCATCTACGGACTGTGGCGGCAGGTGCTGGAGTATTTCGACGCCCACATCATCGGCCTGACCGCCACGCCGTCCAGGCACACCCTGGGCTTTTTCAACCGCAACCTGGTGGCCGAGTACCCCTATGAGCGCTCCGTGGCCGACGGGGTGAACGTGGGCTATGAAATCTACCGCATCCGCACCCGGGTCACCGAGGACGGGGGCAAGGTGGAGATTGGTGAGACGGGTTTTCAGGTGCCGGTGCGGGACAAGCGGACCCGCACGGTCCGCTACGAACAGCTGGACGCGGATTTGGAGTACACGGGCAAGGACCTGGACCGCTCCGTGGTCAACCCCAACCAGATCCGCACGATCCTGCAAACCTACAAGGACCGGGTCTTCACCGAACTCTTCCCGGACCGCTCCGGCCAGTGGCTTCCCAAAACCCTGATTTTCGCCAAGGACGACAACCACGCCGAGGAGATCGTCCATGCCGTGCGCGAGGTCTTTGGCGAGGGCAACGACTTTGCCAAGAAGATCACCTATCGCATCACCGGCGAGGATCCCAAGACGTTGATCAAGTCCTTCCGGGTCGATCCCTTCCCGCGCATCGCCGTGACCGTGGACATGGTCGCCACGGGCACGGACATCAAGCCCGTGGAGGTGGTGATATTCATGCGCGACGTGAAGTCCGAGGGCTACTACGAGCAGATGAAGGGCCGGGGCGTGCGCACCATCCCGGACGCCGATCTGCGGGCGGTCACGCCGGATGCCAAAACCAAGACCCGCTTCATCCTCATCGATGCCGTGGGCGTATCCGAGACCAAAAAGAGCGCCTCCCAGCCCCTGGAGCGCAAGAAGTCCGTCAGCTTCGACGCCCTGCTGGAGCAGATCGCCATGGGCCGCCGGGACGAGGACGCCCTGTCCTCCCTGGCCGGACGCCTGGCCATGCTGGACCGCAAGCTGGACCCCGAGGACCGGGCGCGCATCGCCGAGGCCGCAAACGGCCAAACACCGCGCGATCTGGCCAACGCCCTGCTGGACGCCATTGACCCGGACGCGAGGCAGGCCGCCGTCCTCCTGCGCTACGGGACTAATAATCTTTCGGCTGGCCTGGGTCCCACCCCGGAACAGGAACGCGCAGTCGTCGAAGAGCTGACCGAAGCGGCCTGCCGCCCCTTTGACAAGCCGACCCTGCGCAATCTGCTCAAGGACATCAAGCGCAAGACCGAAATCGTGATCGACGAGATCACCATTGATGAACTCACCGGCGCGGGCTTTGACCGGAAACGGGCCGAGGAAACCGTCACCAATTTCAATCAGTTCATCGCGGACCACCGCGACGAATTGATTGCCCTGCAGATCCTCTACAACCAGCCCCAGGGCCGCCAGCGCCTGACCTATGCCGCGATCCGCGAGCTGGTCCGGCGCATGACCGACCCGCCGCTGTACCTGACCACGGCAAATGTCTGGCAGGCCTACAAGCGCCTGGACGCGGCCAAGGTCCGCGGCGCGCCCGTGGATGAGCAGCTGACGGAAGTGGTCAGCCTGGTCCGCTTCGCCCTGGGCCAGACCGAGACCCTGGAATCCTTCAGCGCTGTGGTGGAACGGCGCTTCAACCTCTGGATGGGCCGGGAAAAAAAGGCCGGCCGGGAATACACTCCCGAACAGGAAGATTGGCTCCGCGCCATCACCGCCTTCATCGCCGCCAACGCCGAAATCACCCCGCGTGATTTTCAGGAAGCGCCAAGTTTGGCGGATAAGGGCGGGATTTTGCAGGCACGCAAGGTGCTGGGGCCGGGGTTGAATGAGATGCTGGATGATCTGCAAGGGGTGTTGGTGGCGTGATGTCTCAAAATATTAAGCAGCAAATCCCTAATGGATGGTGCTTGGTCGCACTGAGTGATGTAGCTCGTCATCATTCCGGCAATTCCAAATTGATCAAAGGAAAGCTGGTAAACAGCCCCGCAAAGAGTTTGTTCCCTGCCTTTAGTGCAACAGGGCAAGACGTGTGGCGAGATGATTTCGAACATGAAGGTCCGGCAATTATCATTTCCGCAGTGGGTGCAAGATGCGGGAAGTGTTTTAAGGCCAACGGGAAATGGAGTGCAGTTGCAAACACTCATATTGTTTGGCCGATAGAAAAAATTGCAGATCGGGACTTTCTCTGGCTTAAACTCAATGACGAAAATTTCTGGATCAAAGGCGGTAGCGCGCAACCGTTCGTTAAGACCCGCGAAAGCTTCCAGCACGAGTTCCCGTTACCTCCCCTCAACGAACAACACCGCATCGTCGAAAAGATCGAAACCCTGTTCGCCCGGTTGGATAAAGGCGAAGAGACGTTGCGCGAGGTGCAGAAGCTGCTTGCGCGGTATCGTCAATCCGTCCTCAAGGCCGCGGTCACCGGCCAGCTCACCGCCGACTGGCGCGCGGAAAACGCCCACCGCCTGGAGCACGGCCGCGACCTGCTCGCCCGCATCCTCCAAACCCGCCGCGAAACCTGGGATGGCCGGGGGAAATACAAGGAGCCTGTCGCGCCTGATACTACCGGGTTGCCGGAATTGCCGGAGGGGTGGGTTTGGGCGAGTCTCGATATGCTGGGGGAGATTACGACCGGCAGCACTC
>DSBL01000043.1 GCA_011049455.1 Desulfonatronum sp.
CGGTCACAGATTGCAACCTTGGGGCAGGTTTCCGTAATCTGCCATGCCTGTTCCAAGACTTGAGGGAGCGTGTGACCATCGTAAACGTTCTTGGTGAACGACATGGCTCCGACAATGATCCCTACCTGGTTGCAGACCGCCACTCCTTGAGTGTCGTGCCCGATGATGGGCACGGTCAGCCCGGTCTGCCTGGCGAACATCCCGCCGCTCGTCACGGGCACGGTCATGACCAGGCCCAGGACGTTGATCTCTCCCGGCGTGATCACGACAAACCTGTGCCGGTCGCGCATCTCCCGCCCGGATGTCGGGTTGGGATCAATCCAGTACACGTCGCCGCGCTGCGGGGTCCTGCGACGGATCACGCCAGCTCCCTGCCCACGGGGCCGCCCTCGCGAGCCCAGGCGGTTTCCCGGTTGACCTCCTCCGACCATTCCCGACTCACCCCGCGCATCAATTCTTGAACAGTGTACTTCCTGCGGGTTTTGCCCTGAACCGGCCGCACGAGAAAGCCGTCCTCGGCGGGCTTGATTTCCACGGCGGCCCCGATACCGACGTTGAGCATCCTGAGGATGTCCGCGGGAATGGTCATGACGGCTGCGCCGCCCTGCTTGCGGATGTTCACGGTGATCATGGCCGGCCTCCTTGGATGATGTGCGTGACGCCCCTCATGTCTCACTTTTGCGCTACAACTAACTTCATGTCAACCATGACCAAGCACACCGAATCATTTCTGGATATTGCATGTCATTAAAGCCCGACAAACCAATCGAAAGTCAAGCGCAAACGAATTGTTGCATGTGCCCACTACTGATACTCATGGAAAAATGCATAATCCACTTCGTAGACAACTTTTTGCTTCAAACCCAACTGTCGTTGCTCGAAAAGCTGAATCAGCTTATCGCCATCCACCAATTCTATTGGAGGAACCCCTTCTCTAAGCGCCTCGGCCCTGGCATCGTTCGTAAATCTACCGGTTGTAATGAAGATACCTTTTTCGGCCCTGCCCTGCATGGCACCACGAAAATCTCTGATATGCGAGGAGGAAACAGCTTCTTTATAGCGTTTAGATTGAAAAATGACTTTAACACTGACAAGGGGGTTGATCTCAAGAATGCCCTCGCCATCAATGCCTCCATCGCCGGATCTGCCTTTGACGACGACTTTCGTGAAGCCAGATGAACGTAAGAGCCTTTGGCATAATCTTTCAAATCCCTCTGGCGGCAGAGAACGAAGGACTTCGAGCAGTTCGACTGCATGAGGGCTTTTTTCCTCCGCGATTTCCAAGTCATTCGGCTTTTGCTGGACTGTTTTTCCTCGCTTCGTCATAAAACCACTGTGGATTTTTTTGAATATTGAAAGCACGTCAGCATCGCTATAATCCCTAGACAATGCCCCTTCTGTAAGACGCAGAACTTCAGGATCTGAGGCATCGAGCAACCCCGATCGCACGAGATATATCTTGCTCCAAGTGATTTGGTTATCGATACGGGCCATCCCGTTTTTCAATTTCTCTTCAAGCTCCTCTTCGGTGATTTCCAGCATCTCGATGAGCTTGTCCTTCAATTCCGCAGGAGTAGCCGAGCCGCCAAGCTCACGCAATGCTTTCAAAATAGGCACGAAAAACTGAACATGCATTGGTAGTGATTCATTTTTTCTCATTCAATTCACCTGATTTTTTATGAATCAGTGTTGGCTCTAAATTTCTCTCCTATCCTCCAGCAGTATCACTTGAGCCTGGCCGTTTGAATCCCTCTCAAATGACAATCAGCCCATGAAATTCGACGAATCCAGAAATTCCGGCAACAACGGTGGCATGGGGCATTCCAGGGCGTCGCAAACAGCCCGCAACACCTCACCCTGGGCAGGACTGACCTTGCCGTCCGCCGCGACAACTGCGGCGCAGGCTGTGATCAGTTCCCGCTTGGCCTTTTCCTTGAGAGCATTCAGCTTGTTTAAAGCCTGATCCAAGGCCTGGATTCCGCATTCCCGCCTAGGCCGCAACACCATGTCCGGAAAGTTCAGAAACTTTGCGCCCTGGGCAAAGGCTGCCTGTGAACCTTGCGGATGTTCCCCCACATGGGCCAGGGCGGACAGGATCAATGAGGCTTCCCGCCCCAAGCCGGACAGGGGTGCATGGCGAAGTCCCGCCTTTTGGGACACTCTGAACGCGGGTTCCAGATGGCGCAGCACGGCCCGGTGCAGGGCCCACTCGAAAAGCCCGACCCGTCCGTCGGCTTTGATCAATTCCAGCACCACGGACTTGAAGACCGGGTACCGGTCAAACAGCATCAGCCGCAAGGCCGGAAAACACATGTCCAGCAGGGGCAAACGCAGGGCCCGTTCCAGGTTGAAGGCTTCCAGCCTGGTCACTTCGGCTTTCGTCTCCTGCCCGTATTGCGCTTCGATCACGGCATACTGTCTCCGGGCAATCTCCTCACGGCTATCCAGCAGAAGGCTGAACACTATGGCTGGGGCCCGGCTCGGATCGTGAGCCGCTTCGATCAACTGCCCGGGAATCCGCAAACGCAACTCCCTGGCATGGGCGATGTGAACCTGGTCCAATCGGCCGATGGTCGCGGTCAGATACTCGGGTCTGTCCACAACAACACCTTTGGAAAAGGCGAAGGAGGCCGATCCGTCAAGACCATGCTCCTGAGCCGGACTTGACCCGGCTCTCCCCTCCACCGGCGGAACTCCGCTCAGGGCCGGGAAAGAACCGTCCCAGGCCGGATCAACGCGGCGGATTCGTTCCTCCAGCGGCGGATGAGTGGCGAAAAGCGAGGTCATGAGCACGTTCACGCCCTGGGCAAAATACATGTGGCTGGCCTGGGGGGCGTTGGGGTTTTCCAAACGCGAACCCTGGGCCAGGGCTCCGATCTTCTTCAAGGTCCCGGCCATGGCTCCGGCGTCTCTGGTGAACTGCACGGACGAGGCGTCGGCCAAGTATTCGCGCTGCCGGGAAACCGCGGCCTTGATCAGGCTGCCGAAAAACATGCCCAGGGAGCCGATGACCATGAAGCTGATCCCCAGAAACAAAGGGATGACGGAGGATTTGCGGTCCCTGGATCGGCCGCCGCCGTAAGCGACCATGCGCAACAGCACCCGCCCGGCCAGACCCAGGATGACCAGGCCATGGATCACGCTCATCAACCGGATGTTCAAACGCATGTCCCCGTTGAGGATGTGGCTGAACTCGTGGCCGATCACGGCCTGCAGCTCTGAGCGGGTCAGCAGCTTTGCCGTGCCCGCGGTCACTCCGACCACGGCGTCCCCGGGCGTTCGGCCCGCGGCGAATGCATTGATTCCCTCTTCCTTGTCCAGCAGGTACACCGGCGGTACGGGCAATCCCGAGGCAAGGGCCATTTCCTCGACCACGTTGAGCACCCGGCGCTCATGCTGGTCGCACGAATCCGGCGACAGGGGGCGTCCGCCCAGAAGTTCGGCCACCGCGGCTCCGCCGCTGCGCAGCTGGGCCATCTTGAAGAGGGTGCCCAGGCCGATGACGGCCAGGATCACCCCTCCCAGCACAGCCAAAAGGTCAGCCATGCCCAATAGTTCGCTCCACGCTCCCGCAGCCGTGCCCACATTCGCCAAGAGCAAAAGAAACACCAACAGATACACCGTGAGCACGATCCCGCCGGTGGCCAGGAAGAAAAGAAAAACCAGCACGCCGCTCTTGCGGCGGGCCTTTTCCTGGCTTTCAAAAAAATCCATGCGCGCTTCCTAGAACGAAACCTTGGGTGTTTCCTTGATCCGCTGGGAATCCTCGAATTCCAGGAGCATGGCCGGCCCGAAGCCGAACAGCCCTGCCAGCACGGTCTGAGGGAAGGATTCCCGGTAGGTGTTGTAGGTCATCACCGCGTCGTTGAATGCTTGCCGGGCGAAGGCCACCTTGTTTTCCGTGCTGGTCAGCTCCTCGCTGAGCTGCATCATGTTCTGGTTGGCCTTCAGGTCGGGATAATTTTCCACTAG
>DSBL01000024.1 GCA_011049455.1 Desulfonatronum sp.
CCTGAAAATGATATCCCGGGCGGCCATGCCAAAGGCATATCATAAAGCCCTTTGTGACGCCAGCCCAACCACCTGTTTTTTGAAATTTTCGCGAGCCTATTTCAAAGCGCTAAACTATTACACAGCGGCCATGAATTCCTCCGGATAGTGCGCCTTGAGATAGGCGGTCCGATAAGTGATCAGGGCGTAGCTCATGCAGTGGGCCTTGCAGGCGGCCAACGGAGCGTGTTCTTTCAGGAAGTCAAAGATCTTGCGGGCGCATTCAGCTTGGTGCATGCCGGTACGCACTGCGCCTTGGACAAATGACTCCAGGCTTTGCGTGAGGTCGGGTTGATTATTTCGGCCCAATTCCCGGCGTAACATGTCCGCCATGTTCATTGCGCAGCCGGTCACGTCCGCGGCGATTCGCATGATCTGTTCCTGATAGATCAAGAGGCCGCATGTCTCCGTGAGTTGCTGATCAAGTTCGGGCATGACGCACCTTGCCGGTTCGTGCCCGTGCTTGCGGCGGATAAAGGCATTCAGCAATTCGCGCACCTCGGGGATGGGCCGGTGCAGGGCAAGCCAGGCGGCCAGATCGCTGACATGAGCTGGCCGGAGTGCGGCAAGCGCCCGTTGGCTTTCCTTGCTGTTGAGATTGAACACGCCCTGGGTGCGGCCTTGGGAGAGCATGCTGAAGGTCGCGGCATCGTCCCACGGCAGGGCATCCAGGTCCGGACAGCTTTTTCCGGCCTTGCGGATATGCTCCAGGGCGCTCTGGATGACGGTCAGTTCCTTGAGGCCCAGGAAGGTGAACGTGCTTTGCCCGGCCTGCTTCACGCACTTGACGTCCCACTGGGTATGCGAGTCGTTGTGGTTGCCAAGGCATAGCGGGACATCGTCAATCAAGGGGCGGTGGGAGACGACAAGGCTGGCGGCGTGGGTGCCCGCGTGGGTTTTGACCCCTTCGATGCGCGTGGCGACACGGATCGTCCGTTCCGTGCCGTCCTTTTGGGTCATCAGCATACGCAATTCCGGCCGCTGTTCCAGGGCCTGTTCAATACTCTTGCCCGCCGGAAAACGCATGGCCAGTTCGTGCGCCTTGACGCGATCCATCTCCAGGGCCTGGGCCGTATCCATGATTGCCCTGCGTCCTCTCAGCCTCGCAAAGGTATTGATGAACGCGACACGATCCTGACCGTAGCACACCCTGACATACCGGAGAACTTCGTCACGTCGCAGGAGGCAGAAGTCTGTCTCGATATCAGGATGGCGCTTCAGTTGCGTGTTGAGAAAACACTCAAAAAGCAGATCATGTCGCAGGGGATCCAGGTCGGTGATGCCCAGGACAAAAGCGGTCAGGCTTCCGGCGGTTGCCCCTCGACCCGGACCGACAGGGACACCCTGCGTCCGCGCCCAGTTGATGAAGTCCTGGACAACCAGGAAATATCCGGCCAGCCCCTGCCCACAGATCACGTCCAGCTCTTCATCGAGCCGGGTGCTGTAGGCGCTGGCCTCGTTTTCAGCGTCGCCTTTCTTCAACCGCTTTTGCAGTCCCTGGAGGACAATTTTCCGAAGCGCGGATTCCGGTGATGTTTCCTGGGGTAAAGGCGGAACCGGAACCCTCTTCGTATCCAAATCAAGCTCCAGATTGCAGGCACGGGCAATATCCATCGTCGCCGCCAGGGCTTGTGGGCAGTCGGCAAAAGCCGCGGCCATTTCCTCCGAGCTCTTGTAGTGCAATTCCATGCAACCCGGATTTGGCATCATCCGTCTCAGTGTGGAAATATTGGAGGCGGACTGGATACACCGCAAGACCTCATGGGCCTGCACATCTTCGCGATCCAGGTAATGACAATTATTGGTGGCCACAATCGGCAACCCGGCGCTTTTGGAGAGTTCCCGCAGGCGATCGTTCACGGCGACCTGCTCTTGGAGCCCATTGGCGGACAATTCCAGGTAGAACCTTCCTTGAAAGATGCTCGCATACTCCCTGGCGCACGCCAGCCCTGCGTCAAATCCTTCCTCGTTCAAACGTCGCGGAACTTCCCCCTTGCGGCAA
This sequence comes from Desulfonatronum sp., assembly GCA_011049455.1. Classification (GTDB taxonomy): domain Bacteria; phylum Desulfobacterota; class Desulfovibrionia; order Desulfovibrionales; family Desulfonatronaceae; genus Desulfonatronum. The sequence goes on from DSBL01000024.1 coordinate 2,042, forward strand.
CCGGACAGGGCAATGAGACCCTCATGGTGCGCGGCCAAAAGCTCCTTGTCCACCCGGGGCGCAAAATGCCAGCCTTCCAGGTGGCTCAGGGAAACGAGCCGGACCAGATTGCGCCAACCGATTATGTTCTTGGCCAGCAAGACGAGATGAAAACCAACCTGAGACTTCCGTACCCATATTCGCTCATGTCGATGCCCCGGGGAAACAACGACCTCGCAACCGATGATCGGCTTCAGGCCAAATTCCCTGGCCGTCCTGTAAAACTCCATCGCTCCGTAGAGGTTCCCGAAATCCGTGAGGGCAACCGCAGACATTCCCAGATAAGATGCCCGAGCGCACAGATGATGGATCTGGATGGTGCTGTTTAGAAATGAATAGTCGCTGTGGCAATGCAGATGAACGAAGTCGCGCATGACGATGATCTCCTGTCGACGAGGAATGCAACTTCCCGAAATTTAAGCCATGTTGCCCGAAACACGAAACCCGCAATCCAGCGGAACATCTCCTGACTGACGGCCACCAACTCCTGGCCACGGCTTCAATAAACGCCTTGAAGCTGGAGAATGTCATGGCAATATGGCGTTTCTGGTCATATCGTTTTTCTATTTGCGGGTTCAGGGAAGTGCGGCTATTCACCGAGCAGTCGAGGACGTCCGGATATAGCTCGTCCTGATTAGGAAAGGTCATGATTTTAAGCAATTGAGTGTACCTGGAGCAAAGAGAGGTCAGTCCATGCGCGGAAGAAACACCCTCCAGTTTGTGCAGGCGATCGACATGCTGTGCCGGTCCGGCGGAATCACCATCAACCAGATGGCCAGGGAACTTGAGGTGGATCGTCGCAATGTCTATCGCATCCTGGACCTGATCCAGGACATGGGGTTTCCGATTTACGACGAGGTCACGTTCGGACGTCAGAAAACCTGGAAAATGGACCCGGACTACGCCCTGAAACTCCCCAACATTACCCTGCCCAATGTTCGTCTCACCATCGGAGAAATCATCGCCCTGCACCTTCTCCGCGCCGAATCCACATTGTACGCCGGAACGGAGATCGAAACGCGGATCGATTCAGCCTTTGCCAAGCTGTCCCAATTCGTGCCCAATGGTTTTTACGGCCAGATCAAAAAGCTGAACACTCTCTTCGTTTCCAACAAAAAGCTGACCAAGAACTACGCGGGCAAGGAGGATATTATCGACGCCTTGTCCGGTGCCATGCTGAACAACACGCCCTGCGTCGTGGGCTACCACTCCTTTTCTACGGACCAGGAAAAAACCTTCCGGATCGATCCGCTGCATTTTTTCGAAAGCAACGGCGGCCTGTACCTGTTCGTGCGCGTCCCCAGGTACGGCGACATCCGCATCCTGGCCGTGGAGCGGATCATGAAGATTGACGTGCTGGACGAACGGTTCGACTATCCAGAGGACTTCAATCCAGAGGAAAAACTCTCACAGGCCTTCGGGATGGTGTATGACGACCCCATTGACCTGGAAGTCGTCTTTTCGGTAGGGCAAGCCAAATACATCAAGGAGCGGGTTTTCTCGCCAGACCAGGAAATCATTGAGCACCCCGACGGAAGCATTACCCTGAAAATGCAAACATCAGGATGGTATGACGTGAAACGGTGGATTTTGGGATTCGGCGCAGAGGCCGTGGTGGTGAGGCCGGAAGAGATGAGGGAGGAGATTGTAGAGGAGTTGAAGACGGCGCTTGAGTGGAATACTTCAGGCGTATGTGCGTAACCGTTGTAAACAACTAGGGTATTTCCTTGCTTCTTTCACTTAAATAGATCCCTACAACGAAAGTTGTTTGTTTTCCTTTTTCTTCATCCGACGCTTTCTGTGTGAGATGTACGCTCGGTAATTCTTGGTCTGGACCCACTGGACGAGATTGATTGCCATTTGGATATTAA
>DSBL01000019.1 GCA_011049455.1 Desulfonatronum sp.
ACCCGTTCTGGGTGGGCATGGCCTTGGCCGACTGAACGGTATGGCCGTGTTCGTGGAAGGGTCCCTCCCCGGCCAGCGAGTTCAGGCCAGGATCACTGCGCTGAAGCCCAGGCATGCCTGGGCCGAGCCGCTGGAAATCCTGGAACAATCCCCGGACTTTACTCCGCCTGGATGTCCGCATTTCGGTCTGTGCGGCGGCTGTGACTGGCTGCACATGCGCTACGATCAACAACTGTTCTGGAAGCGGGAACTGGTGGGCGAAACCCTGCGTCACCTGGGACAAGCCGAGGTTGAGGTGGCCGCGACCATCCCCTCACCAATCACGGACGGCTACCGCAACAAGATGGAATTCGCCTTTGCCCCGCCTGCAGCCGACGCCGCGGGGCAGGCATCCACCGCCCCCTTTGTCCTGGGCTTGCGCCCCTGCGGTCAGGCTATGCGGGCCGTGGCCGTGGACTCCTGCCGATTGTGCCCGACGGAAATGATCCATGTGCGCCAGGTCGTGGAGCAGTGGGCCGTAAATTCCGGGCTGGCGGCCTATGACCCTGAAACAGGCCAAGGTTTTTGGCGGCACCTGGTCCTGCGCACCGGCCATCCCAGCGCCGGCATGCTGGCCGTACTGATCACCGCGCCCCATGCCCGCGCTTCAAGCATCGGTCAGAAGCTGGCCGAACACATGCAAGCTCACGCGCCGCAGGTTTATTCCCTGGTTCATGCAACACGCAAAAGCCGTACCCTTTTTGCACAGGGCGAGCGTACCGTTTTCACCCTCGGCGCGGGCCGGACAACTCACCATTTGGACAGTCTCAAACTGGTTGTTTCCAGCCAGTCCTTTTTTCAGAGCAATACGCCCGCCGCAAAAGAAATCTATGCGGTCGCACGGGACTTCGCCGCCTTGAGCGACCGGGAAACCCTCTGGGATCTGTATTCCGGCGTGGGCGGCATTGCCCTGTCATTAGCCGGTCAAGCCGGTCGCGTCCTCGGGCTGGAAAACGTCCCCTCGGCCGTGCGCGACGCCAAGGCCAATGCCCGGCGCAACAAGCTTGCCCAATGCCGGTTCGTTGCCGGTGACGCGGTTGAAATCATGGACCAACTTGAACATGAGGACACGACGAAATTTGATCCGGCACGGCCGGACGTGATCGTGGCCGACCCGCCCCGCGGCGGCATGTCCCCCAAGGTTATCGCCAAGCTGCTGTCCATCAAGGCGCCCAAACTGATTCTGGTCTCCTGCAACCCGGCCACCCAGGCCCGGGACATCAAGCTGCTCTCCCCTGAATATACCGTCAACCGGGTCCAACCGGTTGACATGTTCCCCCACACCTCGCATATCGAATGTGTTGCCGAGTTGGTCGCCTGACAACGTCGGCCAAACACCGTCGTCCTATCCATGACGCGACTGTTGCCAAGTGTTCTCATCCCTCATTATCCAACGGCCAGCATGTGCATCATTGACCACCTCAAACGTCTTCGTGATCGTCTGACATCCGATCACCATGTAGCGCTGGCCGCCGGCCTGTTCGGCCTTTTCCTAGGTTCCATCTTCATCACCGACAATGTCCGTGCCCACCGGAACATCTACTACCTGCTGGTCATTCCCCTGTTCGCCCTCCAGGTGCGGGCCTCATTTTTTTCCGGTCTGATCCGCTCACGGGTGTTCCAGGTGACCCTGCTCTATCTGGTCTACCTATGGCTGAGCCTGTTCTGGGCCTCGGCCACCAACGCCTACAACCTTTATAACGAAGCCCGAACCCTGGCACTGATGCTCGTCTTTCTGGCCGTCACGGCCTTTTTCGCCGTGAAGATGGACCGATTCCCCTTGCTGCTGGCCAAATGCCTGGGGCTTGTCGTCGGCGCCGCCGCGCTTATTTCCCTGGCCTGGTTTTACTCAACCCATTCCTTTGCAAGCTGGGGCGGCCTGGAGAGCCGGGCCGTGGACATCGGCCTGGCCGCGCATCCCATTGACTCCGCCGCAACCTACGGGCTGGTGGCTGTTTTGCTGATGTTCACTCTTTTTCCCGGCAGGCCGGAACCAAAGCTCGGCGCTTGGCTTTGGCCTCTATCCCTGATCGCCGTGATGGCCTTCATTGCCATGACCCAAACCCGGGGCGTGATTATCAGCCTAGCCGGAGTTACCGCGCTGGGGCTTGCCGCGCAAAAAAAACGCCGTTTGCTCCTGATACTCGCCATTTTGACCGTGGCGACTTTGGGGGTGATCATCGCGTCCATGCATCACCCTGAGGGCATGGTCGGATTCGAGCGCAGGTTCGCGGTGCGCTGGGAGATCTGGCAGGTCTCCTTAGGTCTGATTCGCGAGCACCCCTGGTTTGGATTCGGGCTGAACGAACACCAGACCCTTTATCTCTCCCACGGCGGTTACGAAGGCGTAGCCCACAGCTTGTACTTGGAAAATCTGCTGTTCGGGGGGCTCGTGGGCACGGGAATTTTGGGCCTGCTGTTGGCCGCGGCTCTGCGCCAATCTTGGCGCGAATACCGTCGCAACGGGGATTTTTTGTACCCGGCCCTGGTTCTTTTCCCCATGTTTTCCGGCATTTCCACGGGATATCTGACCCTATCCAAGATCACGCCGGAGTGGATCCAGTTCTGGCTGCCCATGGGCCTGATCATCGGAGCGGAATTGCGAAGCAGGGGCCTGTTGCCGAACCATCGCAGGCCTGATGTGCATGACGTAGGGGGAAAGCAATGACCCCCCAGGCTCCCCGAGCCCGGCACGGCAAACTGATCGTGGTCAAACTCGACCAAATCGGGGACTATGTCCTATTCCGAAATTTTCTGGAGGTTCTCAAGAACAGCTCGCGGTTTCAGAGCCATGAACTGTCCCTGCTGGGCAACAAGGAATACCGGCCTCTGGCGGAATCCTTGGACGGCCATGTCGTGGACCGCTTTGTCTGGGTGGACAAAGACAAGTTCGCAACCTGGAAACTGTATCGCAAACATGTCCTGAACAAGCTCAGGCAGCTGCGCTTCGATGTGCTGATCAGTCCTCTCTATTCCCGCGAGAACTGCTGGACCGAACCAGTGGTGGAGGCGATCAACGCAAGCGAAAAAATCGGCAGCACCGGCGATTTGACGAACATCACCGCGGCGCACAGGTTTCGTACCAATACCAATTATACCCGGCTGATCCAGGGTCGAGACGGTGTGCTGTTCGAATTTTCGCGGAACAAGGATTTTTTTGAGGCCCTGCTGGGCCAGGATATTCCCCTCATGGGTCCGGTCATCGCCCCAGGACCCGGCCCCAGCCCGACGCAAGGGCCCTATGCGATTCTTTTTCCTGGGGCCAAGGACAAATACCGGCGCTGGTCCGAACACAATTTCGCCGCCATCGCGGACCACTTGGCTCAGCGGCACGGACTGGAAATCGTCATCTGCGGAAGCAGGCAGGACAAGGCCCTGGCCGTGCGCATCCAACGCGGCGTAAGCGTACCGCTGACTAACCTTTGCGGCAAAACATCCCTCGCCCACTTGCCGGGCATTTTTCACGACGCTCGCCTGGTATTGACCAACGACACCAGCGCCCATCATATAGCCGCGGCCGTGGGTGTTCCCACCCTTTGCCTGTCCAACGGCAATACTTTCGGCCGGTTCGTTCCCTACCCACAAGGCTTCTCCGCCACGGTCAGGTATGTCTATCCGCCGGAGATCGAACAGGATTTGGATGATTTCAATGGGTTGGTGGAAAAATACCAGTACACTTCCCGTCTGGACATCAACGCCATAGTTGTTCCAACCGTGGCCCGGCGCATCGATGATCTGCTGGCTCAGGCCTCGTCTCTATAACCGCATTGGCGCAAGGTCTTGCCGGCCACGG
>DSBL01000102.1 GCA_011049455.1 Desulfonatronum sp.
AAAATTTGAATAAGGTTTTCATGGCTGGCCCTCCTTTGTTTGCAGCATAGACTGCGTTGAACACTTGAGCATGACATTACTCATAGCTCGTCAGGTGGGCCAGCCTTCTCATCCTACCTTGGGGGTTTCCTTCACGTTTCGGATGCAAGTCTGGAATATCGGGGCCGAGGGACAGTTCGCCCTGGGCGCCATCGGGGCGACCTGGGCCGTCCTGATTTTTCCGGGTCTGCCTGCGTACCTGCTTTTGCCGTTGATGCTTGTCAGCGCGGCAACGGCCGGAGCGGTGTGGGCCTTGGTTCCGGCCTTGCTCAAGGTTCGGTTGGGTGTCAACGAGATCATTTCCACCTTGATGTTCAACTACATCGGAATCCTTTTGCTGGGCTACCTGGTTTTCGGTCCCTGGAAGGATCCCGCAGGCATGGGGTTTCCCATGACCTCGGAATTTCCCGCAACGGCCCGGATCGGGATGATCGCGGGCACCAGACTGCATTGGGGACTGGCGATTTGCGTGCTGCTCAGCCTGCTGGCCTGGGTCTTTTTGAACAAGACCCGCCTGGGATACGAGATCAAGGCCAGTGGCGAGAGTCTGCGCACGGCCCGCTATGCGTTCATGCCCTACGGATTTCTGGTGTTCCTGGTGATGGGCATTTCCGGAATGCTGGCCGGGTGGGCCGGATTCATGGAAACTTCAGCCGTAAGCCACCGCCTGCAAACCAGCCTGATGGTCGGCTACGGCTTTACCGCGATCGTTGTGGCCTGGGTGGCTCGGCTGAGAATCACGGCCATGGCCTTGGCCGCTTTTCTTTTGGCCGGGTTGCGGGTGGGAGTTGAGGTCCTGCAACTGGAGTTGAAGGTTCCGGCGGCCTTTGGTCATATCCTTGAGGGCTTGGTGCTGCTGACGGTTTTGGCCGGACAGTTTTTCACAACGTACCGTCTGGAATGGAGAAAGTGAGGGGATACTCGCGGTGCCCATTGAACTGATCATCGCCCTGCTTGCCGCGGCCGTGCAATCCGGTACGCCCATCCTCTACGCCACCCTGGGCGAGATGGTCACGGAGCGTTCCGGGGTGCTCAACCTGGGCGTGGAAGGAATGATGCTCTTCGGCGCCCTGACCGCGTTCTGGTTCAGCTTGATCACGGGCTCTCCCTGGCTGGGATTTGTCATGGGCGGTGTTTGCGCAGCCATATTGGCGTCCCTGCACTCCCTGGTCTGTCTCGGATTCCAGGGCAACCAGGTGGTTTCCGGGTTGGCCTTGACCATCCTAGGTGTGGGTTTGGCCAATTATCTGGGCACGCCTTTGGTCGGCACCAAGGGCATCGGCTTTTCCTCGCTGGCCGTTCCCGGCCTGTCCGCGATTCCCGTGGTCGGCCCGATTTTTTTCATGCACGATGTCCTGGTGTACATATCGTTTCTCCTGCCGGTCCTGCTGTGGGTGTTTTTCCGGCACACCCGGCTGGGGTTGCATTTGCGGTCCGTGGGGGAAAACCCCGCAGCCGCGGCCACGGCCGGTTTGAACGTCGTGGCTCTGCGCTGGCTGGGCGTTGTTGCCGGGGGTTTTCTGGTGGGACTGGGCGGGGCCTATCTATCCCTGGCCTACATCCACATGTGGACCAACGGCCTGACCGCCGGGCGCGGATGGATCGCCGTGGCTCTGGTCATTTTTTCCTTCTGGAAGCCGGGGCGGGCCGTGTTCGGGGCCTATTTGTTCGGCGGAGTGATGGCTTTTCAGTTGCGTCTTCAAGCCACAGGCACGGACATCCCTTCATCCTTTTTGCTCATGCTGCCGTATGCCTTGACCATTCTGGTGCTGATCTTTTCGACCATGATCGGCCGGGGATCCGAGGCGCCCGCGGCATTGGGCGTGAATGTTTCTCCCGAGGATTAGGCCGCGAGAGGCAGGATGGCCATGATCCATGATTCGTCGTTTTCGATCCAGCTGGAAGGGTTGACCAAGTCCTTCGGTTTGGTGCGTGCGGTCGATGCCGTAAGCCTGAATATCCACGGTGGTCGGATCAAGGCCCTGCTCGGTGAAAACGGCGCAGGCAAGAGCACCTTGATGAGCATTCTGGCTGGTCGGTTGCGTCTTGATTCGGGCAGAATCCTGGTGCAGGGCAAGGAGGCGGCTTTTGCATCGCCCAAGGATTCCATTGATGCCGGGATCGGCATGGTCTACCAGAATTTCATGCTCGTGAACCGGATGAGTGTGGCTGAAAACGTGCTGCTGGGCCAGGAAAAGCGGTTCTGGATATCGCCGCGGGTCATGGAGCAAGAAGTGGGGGAACTGGCCGAACGCTTCGGCCTGGACATTGATCCGAAGGCAACCATTGCCGACCTGTCCATGGGAGAGCGCCAGCTGGTGGAAATCCTGAAGTTGCTTTACAGGCAGAGCCGGGTGCTGATTTTCGACGAGCCCACAGCCGTGCTCACGCCGGTGGAAATCGCGCATTTGTTCGAGGCGTTGTGGAACATGTCCAAGCAGGGCAAGGCGATCATTTTCATCAGCCACAAGCTGGAGGAAGTGATTGCCGTGGCCGACGAGGTGGCCGTGCTGCGCCGTGGCGAGGTGGTGGGGCAGTGGTCCGTGGACGAGATCGAGTCCAAGGAGGAACTGGCCAACCGCATGATCGGGCGCAGCATTTCCCTGGACATCGCCAAGACCGGGTCCAACCCCGGCGAGCATGTTCTGCGTATTGAACATTTAAGCGGGCCGAATCTGGATGATGTGAACCTGGTGGTGCGTGAGGGCGAGATCATGGCTTTGGTGGGCGTGGCCGGAAACGGGCAAAAGGAACTTGTGGAGACCGTGGCCGGACTGCGGCCGCCGGCAAGCGGCCGCGTGGAAATTTTGGGTCGGCAGTGGAAGGAATTTTTCGCCAAACCCTCATGGAAAGAGACTTTGAGCTATATCCCCGAGGATCGTCTGGGCATGGCGGTGTGCCGGGAGATGACCCTGACGGACAATTTTTTGCTGACCACCCGCCAGGGGTTCAGCAAGGGGTTGTGGCTGCATCGCAAGCAGGCCAGGGACACGGTTGCCAAGGAAGCCAAGGATTTCAACGTACAGCCGGGCCGACCGGAGATGGCCGCCGGCCGGCTGTCCGGGGGCAACCTGCAAAAGCTGGTCCTGGCTCGGGAGTTTTATCGTCATTCCAGGCTGATCGTGGCCGAACAACCCACCCAGGGGCTTGATATCGCCTCCACCGAAGAGGTCTGGCAGCAATTGCTTCGAGCCCGCAACCACGCCGGCGTGTTGCTGGTCACGGGGGATTTGCGTGAGGCCGTGACCCTGGCCGACCGCATTGCCGTGATCTTTCGGGGCAAGATCATGGACGACTTTTCCGTGGATGACCAGGAACGGATGAAGCGAATCGGTTTGCTCATGGCCGGGGCGGCGTAAACCACCGCCCCGGGACAAGACACTTCAACAAGGGTGCCGGCTATTCGCCCCCGCCCTGGCTGATCACAAAGCCCTTGCCGAAGCCGCCGGTGGAGGCGGAGGTGCCGGCGATCTTGGACAGATAGACGTTGCCCAGGGTCTTGATGTGCTCGCCCACACTGTCGAAGTGGTTGAAGTGGGCCTGCTCCTCGTCGATGATCTGTTCGAACAGCTTGACGCTGATACTGTCGCCGTTGTCTCGGCAGACAAGCAAAAATTGATTATAG
>DSBL01000051.1 GCA_011049455.1 Desulfonatronum sp.
GCAAAACAGTTCTTCCTTGCGAATCCACGCCATGCAGCTGAAAAGTATTCTTTGCCAAGTCAATGCCGATTACGCTAACTGTACTCATGGGATGGCCTCCTTCAAGGGTTTTGGTGTCCTTGAGGTGTACCCCTTTTAGAGGGGCGGGGCCATCCCATCACAGATAGCGGCATTGAAACCCTTGCGGACCACTTTGTCGGGATATTGTGGAAATACAGGGTGCTCATTGACAGAGAATCTTTGTTTGAATTAGCTTTATAATTTTTTTGACATTTGCCGACTCAATGACTCATTTCAGCCCAAAGGACGGAAAACATGTCCATTGACACCGCCATTTATGTCCAGACCCCTTCGCGCTCTTCCGCATGTCTCGACTGGCTGCAGATGCTTACCGGCGCGGGCCTGATCCTGTTCATGTGGATGCACATGGTCCTGGTGGCCAGCGTTATTTTCGGCCCCGGCGCGATGAACACCATCGCGCATTTTTTTGAGTCCACGTACATGGCCCAAGTGGGCGGTCCGTTGATCGGGTTGGTTTTTTTACTGCATTTCGTGCTCGCAGCGCGCAAGATTCCGTTCCGGGCCGAGCAGCAGTCCAGGATCTGGAAGCACGCCCGCATGCTGGCCCACCGGGACACGTGGCTGTGGCTGGTGCAGGTGGTCACGGCCATGCTCATCCTGATCATGGGCGCCATCCACATGTGGGTGGTGCTCACGGACCTGCCCATCACCGCCCAGAAAAGCGCGGCCCGGATCCAGGGCGGATTTTGGATGACCTTTTACCTGTTCTTGTTGCCCCTGGTGGAGCTGCATGTGGGTATCGGGCTGTATCGCATCGCCGTGAAATGGGGCTTTGTGGGCCGGGACAAGCGCTCCAAAATGAAACGCTTTGAATATGGCATCACGGGCATTTTCATCTTCATCGGCCTGATCACCCTGTTGCGGTTCTATTTCTTGGCCGTCTAGCAAACTTCAAGGACATTGATATGCAAACCTTTCATACCGACCTGTTGTGCATCGGCGCCGGACTGGCCGGCGAACGGGTGGCCATCGAGGCCGCAGCCGCAGGTTTTGACGTCATTTGTTTGAGTCTTGTACCGGCCAGGCGTTCCCATTCCTCAGCGGCCCAGGGCGGGATGCAGGCCGCTTTGGGGAACTGCGCCATGGGCGAGGGCGACTGCCCGGACGTGCATTTCGAGGACACGGTCAAGGGATCGGACTGGGGCTGCGACCAGGAAGTGGCCCGCTTGTTCGTGGACAGCGCGCCCGTTGCCATGCGCCAGTTGGCGGCCTGGGGCGTGCCCTGGAACCGGGTGGTCCCGGGCAAATCCACCTACTTCAAGGGCGGCAAGCTGTTCGAGAAAGAAGAAAAAAAGGACAAGGAAGGGCTGATCACGGCCCGGGCTTTCGGCGGCACGGCCAAGTGGCGGACCTGCTACACCTCGGACGGCACCGGACATACCGTGCTGTACACCATGGACAATCGGGCCGTGCAGCTGGGCGTGGACGTGCATGACAAGACCGAGGTGCTTAGTCTGATCCACGACGGGGAGAACTGTCTGGGCGCCGTGGCCCGTTGCTTGAAGACCGGCGCATTGCGGGCGTATCTGGCCCGGGCCACGCTGATCGCCACAGGCGGGTTCGGCCGTATCTACCGCGAATCCACCAACGCGGTGATCAATGACGGCGGCGGCTTGATCATTGCCCTGGATACCGGCCTGGTGCCTCTGGGCAACATGGAGGCGGTCCAATTCCATCCCACGGGCATCGTGCCCACGGACATCCTGGTCACCGAAGGCTGCCGCGGTGACGGCGGAACCTTGCTGGACAAGGATATGCACCGGTTCATGCCCGACTATGAGCCGGAAAAGGCCGAGCTTGCTTCCAGGGACGTGGTTTCCCGCTGGATGACCCACCATATGCGCCAGGGCAAAGGCGTGCCCAGTCCCTACGGCGACCATCTGTGGCTGGACATCCGCCATCTGGGGGCCCAGCATCTGGCCACCAAGCTGCGGGAAGTGGACGAAATCTGCAAGAATTTTCTGGGCATCGACCCGCTGGAATCGCCCATTCCGGTGCGGCCCACCCAGCATTACAGCATGGGCGGGGTGCGTACGAACAAGGACGGCGCGGCCTACGGATTAAAGGGCTTGTTTTCCGCCGGCGAGGCAGCCTGTTGGGACATGCACGGCTTCAACCGCCTGGGCGGCAATTCCCTGGCCGAGACCGTGGTCGCCGGGATGATCGTCGGCGCCAAGATGGTGGAGTTTCTCCAAGGCCACCAGGTGTCCTATCCCACAAACGTGGTGGCGGACGCGGCAAAACTGCAGCAGGAACGCATTCAGCGGCTGATCGCCCGCAGCGACGGGTCGGAAAACGTCTATATGGTGCGCAACGCCATGTTCGACGCTTTGATGCAGGGCGCCGGCATTTTCCGCAACGGCAGTGATTTGCAAATGTGCTTGGACACCCTGCAAGAGGTGCATCAACGGGCTCGGCAAATCGGGCTGCGCTCCAACGGTTTGGGAGCAAATCCCGAATTGGCCATGGCCCTGCGTCTGCCGGGCATGGTCCGTCTGGCCCTGTGCGTGGCCTACGGCGCGCTGCAGCGCACAGAGAGCCGCGGCAGCCACGCCCGGGAAGATTATCCGGAACGCAACGACCGGGATTGGCTGGTGCGCACCCTGGCCACCTGGCAACCAGACTCTGAGTTGCCGACCTTGAACTACGAGCCCGCCTCCCAAGTATGGCATATCCCGCCGGGAGAGCGCGGCTACGGCGGCGGCAAGATCATCAGCGCTGACTCCAAGAAGCAATAAAACGAGGACACCAATGGCCAGGAATCTGACGTTTTCCATTTTTCGTTACAACCCCCAGGATCCGGCTTCCACGCCGCACACGGATACGTTTGTATTGGATGAAACAAACCATATGACCCTGTTCATCGCCTTGAACCGGTTGCGTGAAGAACAGGATCCCGGGCTGCAGTTCGATTTTTGCTGCAGGGCCGGCATTTGCGGCGCCTGCGCCATGGTCGTCAACGGTCGTCCAGGCCTGGCCTGCCATACCAAGACCAAAGACCTGCCGGACAAGATCACCTTGATGCCCTTGCCGTTTTTCACCCTGGTGGGCGATCTTTCCGTGGACACGGGCACGTGGTTCCGGAACATGGCCAAGCGCGTGGAGTCCTGGATCCACACGGAAAAAGAGTTTAATGCCGAGGCCCTGGAGGAACGGATGAGCAACGACGTGGCCGAACAGATTTACGAACTGGAACGGTGCATCGAATGCGGCTGTTGCGTGGCGGCCTGCGGCTCGGCCATCCTGCGCCCGGATTTTCTGGGCGCGGCCGGTCTTAACCGCATCGCCCGCTTTCTCCTGGATCCCAGGGACCAGCGCACCCGGAGGGAGTATTTCGACGTGGTGGGCAACGACCAGGGCATCTTCGGCTGCATGGGGCTTTTGGCCTGCGAGGACGTCTGCCCCAAACATTTGCCGTTGCAGGACCAGCTGGGCATGCTGCGCTGGAAGATGGGCTGGGCCGGACTCATGAACCTATTACCCTGGAAACGAAAGTAACA
>DSBL01000098.1 GCA_011049455.1 Desulfonatronum sp.
ATATCCAAATGGCAATCAATCTCGTCCAGTGGGTCCAGACCAAGAATTACCGAGCGTACATCTCACACAGAAAGCGTCGGATGAAGAAAAAGGAAAACAAACAACTTTCGTTGTAGGGATAAAAGTGACAGAAAACCTAAAGTGGAAAAAAGACAGCAGTCTGACAGAAGAAGTTGGAAAGACAGACGACAATTGGATGACAGACGACAATTAGATGACAGGCGTCTCTGTCCAGATCGCCGGTTATCTCAAGCAAATCTCAAAAAGACTGCCCAGGTAGCTGATCGAATCAAACAATTGCGACAGTTTCGGCGGAGTGCAGCTGACCGTATTAGAGCTAAAAAAGCCAAGGATTCCGCCAAGGTTGCCCTGACCTCCGAGGAACTACAGTTTCTGTTGGGTAAAAATGAATGACTTTGCCCAAATATGGACTCCACCCGTAATGTTGGTCACCACCATGTTCATCATGCCGCTACCTATCTTCATTCTTCATTACCCGTTGCAGGGTTGACCTGCCCCCAGTTGTTGTACCAAGTTCAATGTGAGTCAGTGCACCTCAACGTGGTCGGGCCTGGCGTGGGTCCAGCAGGCTGACCCTCCAAGGTTACGTGAGACAAATTTTCAAAAAATTTGCTCAAAATCCCAAAAAAAGATAAAGGGTTCAAATACTTACTGCTCGAACCCTTGAAATTTGGTGCCGAAGAGGGGACTCGATATTTATTTTAAGTATCTGAAATAATATGTTTAATTTTTAACATTTCAAGCTGGGTCAGGGCGCTTGGCGCAGGGCCTAGTTGTAGTTCATGCCCTCGTCGAATACGTTGCGGAAGAATGCGACCATCAGTTCCCTGGTCTCCTGGTCCGGCACCTTCCACATGCTCATGACCAGGCTCTCGGCCCCCACCTGGTTGAAGGCCCGGTGCAGGTCAAAGACGCCCTCACCGGTGCGGATATCGCCCATGTCCGTGTCGCAGGCCGAAAGGACCACAAGGTCCGTGCCCCACAGACGCAGGTTGAGAATCTTCTCCGCCGTGACAATGCCCCGGCCCGCAACCGTTTCTCCGCGAATAACCCGGTTGGCCCCGGCCAGGACCAGCCCGGAGCACAGCAGCGGGTTTTCCGGCATGATGAACGAGGCCGGAACGTGGAATTGGTCGCCGGAAATAAAGGTGAAGCTGCGCATGTCCGCGAGGATGGGGGCCTGATCAATGGAGTAGGGCTAGGCATGGTCAACCAGGCTCATTCAGGTCGCATTTCCTTTGTCTTCTCATCCAGCACTTCTCGCACCATCGCCGCCAGTTCCTTGAGTTGGTAGGGTTTGTGGAGGAAACGCATGGCCTCAGGATTACGTATATCCTTTTCATGGACTTTTGTCGTGTAGCCGCTGGCAATGAGCACCCTGACCGTGGGATCGAGTTGTATCAGTTCATGCAGACAGCGATACCCGCCCATCCCCGGCATGTTCAGGTCCAGCAAGACCAGGTCGATGGCCTTGCCTTCAGCCTTGTACATCTCCAGGGCTTCCTCACCGGTGGCTGCGGTTTGCACATTGTACCCAAATGATTCCAGGCTCTCTTGGGTCAGCTCCTGAATTTCAGGTTCGTCATCAACCACCAGGATGGTTTCGTTGCCGCCCTGAAGCGGGGCTTCAGGCTGCGACTCCACTATCGCCATGTCTGCCCGGTCCGCGGCGGGCAGATAGATCCTGAACGTCGTACCTGATCCCACCTCGCTGGAGCAATGGATGTATCCTTCATGGGCCTTGACGATTCCGTAGGCCGAAGCGAGCCCCAGGCCTGTTCCCTTGCCCACTTCCTTGGTGGTGAAGAAAGGGTCGAAGACATTGTCAAGGGTTTTCTTGTCCATGCCGCAGCCCGTGTCCGAGACGGTCAGCAGCACGTGACGCCCAGAGGTCGATCCGGCGTGAACCCTGACAAATCCCTCATCCACTTCGACATTCGCGGTTTCAATGGTCAGCCTGCCGCCCTCGGGCATGGCGTCCGCGGCATTGTTCGCCAGGTTGAGCAGGACCTGTTCGATCTGCACCGGGTCCCCTGATACGGGCCAGAGAGCCGGATCAAGGTGCAGCTCCAGTTCAATCATCCTGGGGATGGTTCGTTCCAGAATCCGGGCCACATCCTGGACTTCCTGATTCACATTGAGTTGCAATCGTTTGATTTCGGCCTTGCGGCTGAAGAGCAGAAGCTGTTGCACCAGCTGGGCCGCTCTGTCCAAGGATTTTACTACTGTCTGCAGGCGCGTTACTCTAACGGCATCAAGGTTTTCACTGTCAGCCAGCAAATCAAAACTACCGCGCATGATGTGCAGCAGATTGTTGAAGTCATGGGCCACGCCACCGGCTAAAATGCCCACGGACTCCATCTTCTGGGCCTGGAGCAGCATGGCTTGCAACTTTTCCTTTTCAGCTTCGGCCTTTTTGCGGCGGTCGTTGGTCATGATCTGAGCGACAAGAGCAGCCATGGCGCTGACAAAGGCTTCTTCATCGGAATGCCATTGACGCGGCGCGCCGATATGCTCCAGACTCACCACCCCGGCCAGCCGACCTTCCAGTAAAATGCCGGCATCGATCATGGAAGTGATACCCCGAGGAGCCAAGTAGCCTTCAGACAGTTCAGATGTCCGGGAATCGGTCTGGGCGTCATTGGCAAATATCCTGCTATCTTGAAGCAGTGCCTCGAAATAGCTGGGAAAAGTCGCTGTTTTCAGGACCATCCCGCTGCTGTGTCGGTTTGGACCGGCTTCAAACAGGGACAGGCAACACAGCTCTGAATTATCCTCGGACAGGGTCCAGACACTCGCCCTGGCAGTATTCATGGTTGTTGCGACTGTTTTTGTTATCCGTTCCAGCGAGGTGGACAGATCCTCCTCAAGTACTCCTTTGTCCAAAGTCAGGCTGGCAATTGCGGAGCGTTGAGCGCGGGCACGCACTTCGCTCTGTAGCAAGGACTCCTCTGAACGTTTGCGATCAGTGATGTCACGACAAACGCAGAATACGAGTTTTTGTCCTCCAATCACGGCCCCGTTGGTGCTGATTTCAACGTCAAAGAAAGTGCCGTCCTTGCGTCGGTGGCGCGTTTCAAAGCGATCGCCCTTTTCATCGACTTGTTGAAACATTTCAATAACTTGATCACGAGTCCACTGGGTGTCCCAATCCCATATGTGGAGTTGTGAAACCTCTTCTGGAGTGTATCCAAGCATTTCAGCATAGCGCTTGTTCGCTTCATAAACGCTTCCATTTTCACTCAGGATAACGATTCCGTCCCTGGACTGATCAATCAGGATTTTTCGTCGAACAGCCTCCTCATGGAGTGCTTTCTCAGCCTGTTTGCGCTCGGTGATGTCGCGGGCAAAAGAAATGCCCAAAAAGCGACCCTTGTATTCGATGTAGTTGGTATTCACCTCCACCGGAAAAAGCCGTCCGTCCTTGGCGCGATGGCGCCCTTCGAAGGTCATCC
>DSBL01000112.1 GCA_011049455.1 Desulfonatronum sp.
AGGCATGGGAGTCGACAAGAAACGGAATGAAGGCCGGGGTTAACTGGCAGTTCACTGCTGAAGATGCCCGGATCAAACTGAACCGTCTTTATCCAACATTAGAGATGTGACAGGACACTAGGCGCATTCGCGACGACCCTGTTGACCAGCTATATTGTGGCTTACAGGGCACTGGGAGACGAGATCAGCCAGAACACTCTCCCGTTGACGAGTGACAATGTCTATTCCGAAATCCAGAAGGATCTGCTCCTTTCGATCCACATTTCATCACTGATGGCTTCAGATACATTTGTCTGGGACTGGATTATTGACGGAGAGAAAGACCCGGAAAGGATCATTACATATCTTGGGCAAATGCGCGAGAAGTATAACATGGTAACGTCTTTTCTGGTGTCGGATAAAACACAGCACTACTATCATCCCGACGGGGTTCTCAAGACGGTGTCGCCGGACGATCCCCATGATATCTGGTATTATAGGGCTCGCGGTCTGAATAATCCTTTTGAAATCAATATTGATATCGATACCGCGGATCAGTCGCGGTTGACGATTTTCATCAACCACCAAGTGTTCGGATATGAGGATGAATTCCTCGGAGTGACGGGCGTCGGCCTGGAACTGAGCAAGGTCAGGCACGTTTTGGACACGTACCAGGAAAAATACAACAGCCGCGTTTTTTTTGTAAACAATTCCGGAGTAGTTATTCTTTATGCCGACAATTTTGACCTGCCCACGGACCTGAGTATGTGGAAAGATTTCAGGGAGCATGCCGGGAATATCCTCGGCAATCCTGAAGCATCCTTCAGGTATGATCTGGACGGGCATGTTTTTTTCTCAGTTCCCGCTATATCCCGGAATTCGACCTTTTCCTGGTGATCTTCAAGGACAACGATGAACTGTACGAAAGACTGACGGATAGGCTCAAGCAGAATTTTGCCATCGGCCTGGCCATCACCGTGGTCGTGGCCGCCATCGTCGGCATCATCTTGAAACGGTATTATCAAAATCTGGAAAGACTGGTTCGCTTTGACCCATTGACAGGGGCTTTAAACAGGACCGCCTTTTCCTTGCTCTTCACCCAGGCGGTCAAGGACAGGAACAGGAGAAAAACCAGACTCTCACTGGTGCTGATCGACATTGACGACTTCAAGCGCATCAACGACAAGCACGGCCATCACGCGGGGGACCTGGTTCTGAAAACGTTTGCGCAAACAATCTTCAGCCTTACCAGGGAAGTGGACGCCTTGTGCCGCTGGGGAGGGGAGGAATTCGTCCTGTTGCTCGGGGACTGTCCCGTGGCCGAGGCTGCAAGAATCGCGGAAAAGATCAAAAATGCCACGACGTCGTCCAAGGTGCGGGTTGAATCAGGTTGCGTGAGCATCGCCTTTAGCGCGGGAGTCGTGGAGTGCGGGGCCGCAGAGACGCTGGGACAAGTGCTGGAGCGGGCTGACAAATTGATGTACCAGGCCAAAACAGGGGGGAAGAACAGTATTGTTTCCCAGGTCGGGGCCTGAAGGAGCCGGGGAATATAGGGGCGTGCCCGGTTTTCAATGGCCTGCGCCTTCACCATGTTGTTCAGGCACGGGGTGGGCCAAGAAGGGCTTTTTGACTTCCGCTGGAACAATGCGCAAGCAAAAAGTCTTCACGCCTGAAGGCGATGATGCTTCCTCCCGGCAGGGAGGAGGCAATCTTTTGGAAAGCGGCTTTTCCCCTGCTTTGCAAAATGGTTTCCCTTGCGAACCCGGGGCCTTGAGCGACCAACGGGAGCGGGCGGTTCACAATGGTATTGACCACTTTTTCGACCAAGCACGCTTGAGCCGAGAAGCTGAAAGTCTCCTTGAGCATGAGAGAGTCCTGCAAACCCGCAGGGGATCCGCGGACGGCACAACATAAGGCGAAGACCTTGATGATGAATGCACAAGAGGATGAGCCGGAAAGCACTCGCGAAATCCAGCGAAATCTCCTGGTCGAGATGTTGCGGGTCGCGGGCTTGGACGCAACGGATTTTTCCGATGCGCACGACGCCGTGCCGACACTGCTTAAGCGCATCGAGAAGCTGCGGGCCGGCGAGAGACGTCTGCGCATCATGGCGGATTATACCTATGACTGGGAGTACTGGATTCTGCCCGACGGCAGGCTGGAATACTGCTCGCCGTCCTGCAAGCGGATCACGGGATATGAGGTCCAGGAATTCCTGGATGATCCTGGATTGCTTGACCGCATCGTCCATCCCGAGGATGTCCATGTCTGGCAGGAGCACTGCCGGACCGCCACCGCAAAGCCCGAACACCTGCATGCCGTATTCCGGATCATCAACCGCGCCGGAGAAGAAGTCTGGATCAGCCACCACTGTCTGGCCATCCTTGCCCAGGACGGACAGTACCAGGGCCGCAGGGCGTCCAACCGGGACATCAGCGCCCGCAAGCAGGCCGAGGCAAAATTCAGGAAAAAAAATGAAGAACTGGAAGTCTACTTCAGCTCCAGCCTTGATCTGCTTTGCATTGCCAATGTCGATGGGCGATTCATCCGCCTCAATCCCGAATGGGAGCACGTGCTTGGCTACTCCGTTTCCGAACTGGAAGGCCGCATGTTTCTCGATTTCGTGCATCCGGAGGACGTGCAATCCACCCTGGCTACGGTTTCCAGACTGGACAACCAGGAAGAGATTCTGAACTACGTCAATCGTTATCGTTGCAAAAACGGCTCCTATCGCTGGATTGAATGGCGCTCCAGACCCATGGGTCGGCTGATCTACGCGGCGGCCAGGGATATCACCGATCGCAAGCAAGCCGAGGCAACACTCCAGCAAAGCGAAGAAAATCTGGCCAGGACCCTGCAATCCATCGGCGACGGGGTAATCTCCACCGACAGGGAGGGCCGGGTCGTCAGGATGAACCCCGTGGCCGAAAAACTCTGCGGCTGGAAAGAGTCCGAAGCCAGGGGACGTGGTTTGGGCGATATTTTTCATATCGTGAACGCCGTAAGCGGCAAGGCCGCGGAGGATCCGGTCACAAGGGTGCTGGAGACAGGCCGGGTCATGGGACTTGCCAACCATACCGTGCTCGTGTCCAAAAATGGCGAGCAGTACCAGATCGCGGACAGCGCGGCTCCGATCAAGGATCGCGACGGCAACATCACCGGTGCCGTGCTCGTGTTCCGCGACGTGACGCTGGAATATGCCAGGGACAAAATCATCAAGGAGGAACGTGAGCAGCTTCTCTCCATCTTCAACAGCATTGACGGGATGATTTACATTGCCGACCCCCAGACGTACGAATTATTGTATGTGAATCACTAGTGTCCGGAACATTAGTCAAATAATCTCAGTTGCTTAAAAGGCGAAGCAGCCTCGGCTTTGCAATCTGAAAACAAAAACAACTGATTTAATTCAGTTTTCTCGAATAATGAGACGC
>DSBL01000147.1 GCA_011049455.1 Desulfonatronum sp.
CCCGACCGGTCACATACCCAAGATAGAGGGCCGCGAATCCTACAACGCTCTGTCCCAGCAGGTTCAAGCCCAGCTTGAGCCACTGGGCATCCTGCACCAGCGCGCTGCTTTCAAAGATATAGGTGGAAAAAGTGGTGAAGGAGCCCATGAAACCGATCAGCAGGATGATCCGCAAATGGGCGGGAATGAGGTGGCGCTCGTCGGCCAGGACCCAGATCAGGCCGAACAGAAAGCAGCCCAGGACGTTCACAACAGCCGTGCCCCAGGGGAAATCCCGGCCCATGAGCGTGTAGACCGCGCCGGAAAGCCAATACCGGGAAAGGGCGCCCAAAGCCCCGGCCAGGCCGATGAAGAGTATTTTTTGCATGCTGTACCTGAAAGAATTTTCTGTCCACGGCCCTCAAACTATCACGCTTACAAAACGAAAAACCACGCTCAAGGCGTGGTTTTCTTCGGACACAATACCTGCCCTGTTGTGTGGCAGGAGTCATCAGCGCCGACGCAATTTTTCGGAGCGGTTTTCGGGGGACCCCATCCCCTGTTAGGGAGACAACTATGGCAAAGCACGGCCGTGCGTCAACAGTATTTGATCGGATGATCAGCCTTTCCGGGCCGTGATATAGGCGGCCACGGCATAGTCTTGTGCGTCTTTGATGCCCCAGCCGGCAATGATCTCCCTGCTTTGGGCCTTGATTTCGATATTGACGTTCGTAAAACCCGCATCTTCGAGCATGGGCCTCACCTGACCGGCGAGGGTGGCACCGGAGATTCACCCGCACCAGGCAACGGGGTCGTGTTTCAAACTCTCTGGGATGTCCTTGGTCAAAAGCACGTCCGAGATGCAAATCCGTCCGCCGGGCTTGAGCACTCGGAACAGTTCGCGGTAAACAGCGGGTTTGTCCGGTGACAGGTTGATCACGCAATTGGAGATGGCCACGTCGACAGAGGCGTCGAACAAGGAAAGACGTTCGATTTGAGCCAGTTCAAACCGGACATTGCCGGCTTGGGCATGCTCGGCGTTTCCCCGTGCCCGTTCCACCATCTCCGGCGTCATGTCCACGCCGATGACTTGACCCGTTGGGCCGACCTGCTCAGCCGCGAGCAGGGCGTCCAGGCCGGGACCGCTGCCCAGGTCCAGCACGGTTTCGCCGGGTTTGAGCGCGGCGCGGTCCACCGGGTTTCCGCAGCCCAGGCCGAGATTGGCCCTGGCCAAGGCAGGAGCGAGCCGCTCAGGTGTGTATCCGAGCAGGGCGGCCTGAGACTCCGACAGAAGACTGCCCGGATGAGCATCCCCGCAACCGGGCGCACAACAGCTTGAAGAAGACGCCGCGATCTTGGCGTAGGAGTGCCGGACCTGGTTCCTGATGTTCTCATATTCAGCGTCATCGGGTCCTATTCCATGTGAAGTCATAACAAGCCTCCCTTTGGGCCAATGTTACGCAAGGCTTGATGTGGCATCTGTTTGTTTCATGGGATATTCATCCATGTTTACAATCAGTGCACGTCACAAAGCCGACATTCCTTATCGCCTCGATCGATCAAGCGATTTTTCACAAACATGATCCGGTGAAAGGATTCCTTGATCCGCAATGGCGAAATTCGCCCTTCCTGCACCAGCTTTAAAATCGTATTGATGGCCTTTGCCGCGATATGTTCGTCATAGGTCAGATTGTTGCCAAAAATAATGATGTCCGCGCCGGCCTGAATGGTTCGCTCCAGGGCTGTTTCCAGGCTGTAATGGTCGGTTATGGCCTGCATTTGCATGTCATCGGAAATGACTACCCCTTCATACCCCATCTGGTCGCGCAACAGCCCCTGGATGGTCGACCTGGAGAGGGTCGCCGGCCAGTCCGGATCCAGGGCCGCATTGAATACATGCGCGGTCATGATCATGTCCGCGCCCGACGAACCCAGGATCTCCCGGTATGGCACGAGCTCAATCTCCGACCAGGTTCGAGTCACATCGGTGAATCCCAGATGGGAATCTTCGGCGGAACTGCCATGGCCCGGGAAATGCTTCAAGGCCGAGAGCACGCCCTCGATCTGGTGGGCGATCAGGACTTCCAGGGCATGGTCGGCCACGACCTTTGGATCGTCCGAGAAGCTGCGCTCCAGCGTGCCGATGACCGGGTTGCCCGGATTGACGTTCACATCCACCACCGGCGCAAGGTTCACGTTGATGCCCAGCTCGGCCAGGGTTTGCGCGGTCTGCCGGGCATGGCGGGCCGTGATGGCTAGGTCGTTTTGCTCTCCCAGCCAGCCTTGGGAGACCGTGGGCGGAAAACCATATTTTTCCTTGAGCCGGCTGACCCGACCGCCTTCCTGGTCAATGGCCACAAACAGCGGCATGGTCGGGTCTGCGGCCTGAAGATCGGCTATCAGTTCTTGAACCTGCTCGGGCGAGGCCACGTTGCGTACCGGACTTTTCAGGGCCACATCATAGTCGAACAAAATCACCCCGCCGATCCGGCCGGCGCGAATGTCCTGGACAATTTGGCTGGATTCACCCACTTCCGAACCGCGAAAGCCGATCAACAGCATTTGGCCGATCTGCGCTTCCAGGTCTGCGTCGGATTCCGCTCCAGCCGGTCCGACAAAAGGACAGAGCAGAAACGGTATAAGCAGGGCCTGAAAAAACAGGGTTTGAGAAAAATAACGGCCGGATAAACAAATACCTTCAATGAAACGAAAGTTCATCGGTTGCTTCTCCACGAATATAAGGTCAGCTTGATGCCTAAAAAAATGGCTTTGGATTCATTGTTTCAAAAAACCTGAACAGGATCAGCCGTTCATCCGGATAAAACTTCGGGCAGGGTCTGCACAAAGGCCCGGATCTCATCGCGCACCCTGCGGTAATGCGCCAAGGATTCCTCCACTGTTTGCGCGTTTGCGGCAAGCGCGGGCGGGTCGTCAAAGCCGACATGAAGCCGCTTTGTTTTGGCCGGGAAGAATGGGCAGGTTTCCTGGGCATGGCTGCACAAAGTGATCACGTAATCAAACTCCGATACCGGCAGTTCGTCCACGGTTTTGGAAATCTGGCCGCTGATGTCCACCCCGGCCTCGGCCATGACCTGCACGGCCAAAGGGTTGAGGCCGTGCTTTTCCATACCTGCGGAATACGCCTCGATTTGCTGGCCTTTGAGCTGCCGGGTCCAGCCCTCGGCCATTTGGCTGCGGCAGGAATTGCCGGTCGTGGTCCCTCAGTTCAGCACTAGTTTGGAAGCGATGTTTTGCCGATCTCATTGGGCTCTCGGCGGTTTGGTTGTCAACTAATAATGACGTTTTGAAAGGTTCCCACATCTACTCAGGA
>DSBL01000081.1 GCA_011049455.1 Desulfonatronum sp.
TTAATTCATCACGTTCCTCTTGGCTCAGTGAAAATCGATACTTGATCTTAGGCATGGTCTCCTCCGTTTTTTCTGACCATACCTGATTTTTTCTAACATTTCAAGCGTGACATGACACTAGACAACATTCACTTCCGCGAGATCACTGACCACCACATCCGCGCCGTTGGAACGCAGCGCCTCGGGATTGCCGATACGATCCACGCCGATGACCAGACCGAATCCTCCCGAGCGACCGGCCTGCACCCCGGAGATGGCGTCTTCCACCACAACGGCTCTTTCAGGACGCACTTTCAACGCCTTGGCCGCCTCCAAAAAAATATTTGGCGCAGGCTTGCCGGGAATCCCCAGCTTCAGGGAATCCAGACCGTCCACCTTGGCCTCGAACAAATCCAGAACCCCGGCGGACTTTAAAATCTTTACCGCGTTTTTGCTGGAGGAAATAATCGCCCTCCCAATCCCTGCCCGGTGCAGTTCATGCAACAATTTGACTGTTCCGGGATAGGCCACGGCTCCCTTTCGGTCCAGCAATTCATGAAACAGATCGTTCTTCCAGTTGCCCAGGGCGTGCACGGTGTCTGTTCCCGGCGGGTCGTCCAATTCCCCCTCGGGCAATGTAATTCCCCGGGATGCCAGAAAATCCCGGACACCGTCAAACCGCGGCTTGCCGTCCACATGAAGCCTGTAGTCCTGATCCAGGTCAAAGAGAGGCTGTTTCTGTTCATGCCTTTTGGCATAGGCCTCCAGAAAACCGTCGAACATCAGCTTCCAGGCTTCACCGTGCAGGCCCGCGGTATCCGTGACCACGCCGTCCATGTCGAAAATAACGGCGTCAAATTTTTCCTTGGGCACAACAATCTCCCTTTTCTCATCAATCATACGTCCTCCTCGTGGAACAAGATAGCCGATTCAACTTACTTTCCTCAATCTGATTCTGTTTCATGATTATGGTGAAGGACGCGCACGTGAAAGTCAACGCGCTGCCGGCTGCGCCATACGCGAGGGGTTTGCATCGCCTGGACGGATGGTGGAAAGATATTGTATGGGGAGATGTATTTTGGATCAGACGTGTTGAACTTCAAAAGTGGAGGATGTCATGATCAAACGCGATGAAGGCGGGTGGAGTCCCTATGTGGCCGGGGCATTGACCGGTCTGCTTGGGGTATTGTCTGTCTGGCTGACCGGAAAATATTATGGTGCGTCCACGACCTTTGTGCGCACGGCCGGCATGATCGAGGAACTTTTCGGACCGGAACGGGTCGCTCAAATGGAGTATTTCATCAAGACCGTGCCCAAGATCGACTGGCAATGGATGTTCGTGATCGGGATACTACTGGGATCCATGGTCTCGGCCCTGACTTCCGGATCTTTCAAGTGGCAGGCCGTGCCGGACATGTGGTCCAGACGCTTCGGCAACAGCCCGCTCAAACGCGGCGTGGTGGCCTTTGCCGGCGGCGTGGTGGCCATGTTCGGCGCCCGTCTGGCTGACGGGTGACCCAGCGGTCATGGGTTGAGCGGTTCGCTTCAACTGGCTGTCAGTGGACTTGTCGCCTTGGCGTGCTTTTTCATCGGCGGGATGATCGTGGCCCGCTGGGTCTACGGAGGTGGGCGATCATGAGCGATCTTCTATATGGTCTGATCACCGGTTTCCTGTTCGGCTTCCTGCTCCAGAAAGGCCGTGTTCTCCGCTACGACAAGCAACTGGGCGCGTTGCGCCTGCAGGACATGACCATCATCAAATTCATGCTCTCCAGCGTGATCGTGGCCATGGTCGGCGTGTACCTGCTGCATGACCTGGGCTTGGCCAAACTGTCCATCAAGAGCACCATCCTCGGCCCGGTCGTCCTCGGAGGCCTCATTTTCGGGGTCGGCTGGGGTCTTCTGGGCTACTGCCCGGGCACGTCCATGGGCGCCTTGGGCGAAGGGCGCTGGGATGCGGCATGGGGCATCGCCGGGATGGTCTTCGGCGCCGGACTCTTCGCCGAGGCTTATCCCTGGCTCAAGGCTACGGTGTATACCTGGGGCGACTATGGAAAAATCACCATTCCCGGAATCCTGGGTCTGAACCATTGGATCGTCATCCCGGCATTCATCTTCGGAGCGGTGCTTTTATTCCGCTGGTTCGAGAAAAAAGGCTTGTAGAATACCGCTCCCGCACATGGCGGCTTCATGGATCACACCTTGATTGAGAAGCTGTTGGCCGTCATCCAGAATGTGGCCGCCGGCGACTATTCCAACGAGATCATGGAGTTGACCGGTCCGGGCGTTCCGGAGCCGGTGCGCACCATTGCCGAAGCCATGGGCCTGATGATGGTCAAGGTGGAGGCCAGGGAATACCGGCTGGAAATGATGGTGGAGGAATTACGACAGCTCAACGAAAAAATCCGCCAAACCACCATCAACACGGTCTCGGCCATGGCCAATGCTTTGGCTGCCCGGGATGTCTACACCGAGGGCCATGCGGCCAGGGTCGGGGAATGGTCCGGCCGCATCGCCCGGGCCTTGGGTCTGGATGAAAAGGCGACGGAACGTGTCGCCGTAGCCGGCAGGTTGCACGACATCGGCAAGATCGGCTTTCCGGATCGTTTGTTCCAGCCCCATGAAGCCCAAAATCCTCCGGAAATCATCAAGGAAATCACCAAGCATCCCGCCACCGGCGCAACCATTCTCCAGGAACTGGATTTTCTGGGAGAAGCCAGAGAGTATGTACATTGTCATCATGAAAGACTTGACGGCCGGGGCTACCCTCGCAGGCTTCGGGCCGAGGACATCCCCCTGGGCGCCAGAATCATCGCCGTGGCCGACGGCTTTGATGCCATGACCACAAACCGGCCCTACCAAAAAGGCATGCCCCCGGCCCAGGCCATGGCCATCCTGCGCAAGCAGGCACCTGTCAAGCTTGATTCAGACTGCGTGGAGGCCTTTGCCCGAATTCTCGAGGAAGATGGCGTATTGCCTGATTCATAGGCTTTCTCAAAATGCCGGGTTTGCCTCTCCCTAAAGGTAGGATGAGAAGGCTGGCCCACCTGACGAGCTATGAGTAATGTCATGCTCAAGTGTTCAACGCAGTCTATGCTGCAAACAAAGGAGGGCCAGCCATGAAAACCTTATTCAA
>DSBL01000029.1 GCA_011049455.1 Desulfonatronum sp.
AGCGGCGAGAGCAGTTCAGGTTTTGTCTTTGCCTCCACGATCCACCTGTCCAGCGTCAGGTTGAGCAGGCAGTTGCCGAAGCGGTCCACATGCAGGACATGCGCGCTGACCTCTTCCCCTGTTGTCACAGGCGCGGCCCATGCCGGCTTGATCAGATCGTCCAGATTAAGGGGCTGGCCCAAAGTTATGGGGTTTGCGCCATGGGCGAGATAGGCCGCGACCGGGGCCAGGATGTCCCGGCCATGAAAGGTGTTGGAGACCACCTCGGACTCGGCCGGGGTGGTCAACTCCCAGGCCAGGGTCTCGACGTCCGATCCGGCGACCAGCGCCAACAGCCCATTGTCCGGCCCCAAAAAAAAGCAGCCGGAGCGTTGGACGATCAGCAACCGGCGCTCAGTTCCCACCCCGGGGTCCACCACGCCGAGAAAAATGCTTCCTCTCGGGAAAAAACGCCAGCTGGCGGCCAAGTAAAAGGCCCCCTGCATGACGTCGAAGGGCCGGATCTGGTGGCTGATGTCCGCCACCACGGCCTCGGGCGCGATGCCCGCCAGAACCCCCTTCATTTGGCCCACATACGGATCTTTCAGCCCGAAGTCCGTGAGCAGGGCTATGACCGGCCTTGACGTCGTCATCAATACACCTTGCGCCGGGAAAAACCCTGGCCGATCACGTTGAGGGTGTTCTCCTCAATGGTGAAGGCCTGGGCATCGATGGAAAAGATGATCTCCTCCAGGCGTTTGAGCTGCAGGCTGTTGACCACGGTGAGGATGATCTTCTTGCGTTTATTGGTGTAGGCGCCCCGGCCGTAAAGGAACGTCGAGCCCCGGTTGATGGTGTTCAGGATGGCCCTGGCCATCTCGTCCGGCTTTTCGGTCACGATGAGCACCATCTTGCGCTGGTTGAACAGGCCCAGGAAATAATCCATGACCATGGCGCTGATGAACACCAGGAAGATGGAATAGAGGACGTGTTCCAGTCCCAGAAAGAACAGGCTGATTCCGAACAGAACGCTGTTGAAGGCGAAGGAGAACTGGCCGATGCCGATGTTGTAGCGCTGGTTCAGGTAGACCGCGATAATGTCCATTCCGCCCGTGGAACCCAGGGAACGCAGGGCGATGCCCAGCCCCGCGCCCATGATCGCTCCGGCGGTCAGGGCTGCCAGCAGCCGGTCCTCGATGTCCAGGGTCCAGGGGAAAAGGTCCAGGAATGCGCTGGTCAGCAACATCCCGTACAGGCTGTACAGGAAAAAGCGCCGGCTCACGTAAATCCAGCCAAGGATGAAGATGGGGATGTTCAGGATCAGCAACCAGACCCCGGGCGGCAGGAAGCCAAGGACATAGTAAAGGATCAGGGCCACACCACCGATGCCGCCGCTGATCAGCGCCTGGGGGATGGCCACGGCCTTGACCCCGAAGGCGAAAATGGCCGTGCCCGCCGTGATCAGCAGGGCATTCCAAGAGATGGAATACGTGTAGTCGCGGAATTTATTCCATAGGGGGTTGTTCATGATCATTGTCCCGTTGCCGGAATTCTCTCCAGAAACGCCCCGCCGTCCCTGGGGCGTCTGCTTCGCGACCAGAACTTAAGGGGCTTGATGAGAAGCACGGTTTTCCCCGGGAACACTGAAATACAAGGGTTGTTTTGGGGCAACCAGTGGCCAATGCAGAGCATGCCTGCGTGTAAAAACAAACATACTGAAAAGCCGGCTTGCTTACGCTTTGGCCTTCTGCTCCTCCGCAAAATGGGCCACGGCCTGAGCCGCGATGCACCCCTCGGCCGCCGCGGTGACGATTTGTTTGATGTATTTTTCGCGCAGGTCGCCGATGGCGTAGATGCCGGGCAGGCTTGTTTCGC
Organism: Desulfonatronum sp.; assembly: GCA_011049455.1. Classification (GTDB taxonomy): domain Bacteria; phylum Desulfobacterota; class Desulfovibrionia; order Desulfovibrionales; family Desulfonatronaceae; genus Desulfonatronum. The sequence goes on from DSBL01000029.1 coordinate 1,855, forward strand.
ATTTTTTATTGGTGACCACAAACCCTTCGGTGTTCATCTTTACGCCGGCCGGGACGAGACGGTTGTTCGGCTCAAAGCCGATGAAGATGAAAACGCCTTCAGCCCCGAGATTTTTGGTCTCGCCGGTTTTGACGTTTTTCAAGCCCACCCCGGTCACGCCCGCATCATCCGATGTTATGTCCGTGACCACGCTGTCCCAGATCACCTGGATTTTCGGTTCCGCCAGGACTCGTTTCTGCAGGATCATGCCTCCTCGGAAGGCGTCGCGGCGGTGAACCAAGTGGATGCTGGCGGCGATTTTGGCCAAAAAGAGGGCTTCCTCCAGGGCCGTATCGCCTCCGCCGACCACGATCACGCGTTTGTTGCGGAAAAAAAAGCCGTCACACACCGCGCAGTAGGAGACGCCCTTGCCGTAGTTCTCTTTTTCCCCAGGCACTCCAAGCTGGCGGGGATGGCCGCCGCAGGCCAGGATCACGGCCAGACCGTGCAGTTCCTCGCCATTGTCCAGGCGTATGGTGTGCGCGTTCAGGCCCGGCTCGATTTCCACAACTTCGCTGGCCAGGATTTCCAAACCGCAGCCTTTGGCGTGCGCGGTCATGGCCATGGCCAGGTCCGCGCCCTTGATGGATTCCGTGCCTGGCCAGTTTTCCACGGTGTCGGTATTGTTCAACTGTCCGCCGGGCAGGCCTTTCTCGATCAGCAGCGTGTCCAGGGCGGCCCGTTGGGCGTAAATCCCCGCGGTCAATCCGCCGGGGCCTCCACCGACGATGATCAGGTCATGAATGGGAAGGGTCGGCATGTTTTGCACCTTCATGCTTGAAAGAGGTTCATTCTGGGACGAAAAGTCAATGACTCAAAATCACGGAACAATATGTTCGTCGAGGTTTGAAAGGTTTCAGACCCTATCAGATTCTTTGAGCGGTTCATAGAGGGCGACCATCCAGTTGGTGGAGCGTGATTTTGAATTCGCAAAGATTCTCTGATGAAGTGCATGCACCCGGACATGATAGTCTCCCTGAATTGAGGCTCATCCGGTTCAAGCGTACTTGGCCAGTAAGGGTGCTGAAGAATTGTGAACCGCCCGCTTCGCTCAAGGTAGGATGAGAAGGCTGGCCCACCTGACGAGCTATGAGTAATGTCATGCTCAAGTGTTCAACGCAGTCTATGCTGCAAACAAAGGAGGGCCAGCCATGA
>DSBL01000139.1 GCA_011049455.1 Desulfonatronum sp.
CAAAATTTCCCAACTGCAGAAAAAAAGCGCCTGCTTCCCGCAGAAGCAATGGATCGTCAGGGGAGCAAGCCAGGGCTTGGTCAAAAGCCGACCGCGCCTCGTTGATCCGATTGTTGCGATCCAAAACAATGGCCCGCCCCAGAAGATTCAGGCACTGGTCAAGTTCGCCGCGGTGAAAAAAACTCAGGGCCTTGTCCGGCTCGGTATACTTGGCCATGACCAGCATGCGCGCACGTTGATATGCGGTGTTGTCTTCATCCCTCGTCCGGATGGATTCGGGCATCCTGTCCACGCGGTCCCTCAGGTATGATATTCGTTCATCAACCCCTGGGTGGGTGCTCAGGTATACAGGCATGGAACCGCCAAGCCAGCGGAGTTTACGAATGGTTTCAAATGATTGCACCATGCCTTGCGGCTTGAAGCCGGCTTTTACAAGGTAATTCATCCCTACTTGGTCCGCTTCCCGTTCATCCTCCCGACTATAGGACAGCATGGCGCTCTGTCCGGCGGCCACGGAACCATACAGCAGCGCAGGTCCGGCGTCTCCTCCCAGCAGGGCCCCGGCCAATACGCCAAGCAATGTTCCGATGCTGACCCATTGCGACTTCTGAATGCGCGAAGCGATATGCCGCTGGGAAACGTGAGCCAGCTCGTGGGCCAGCACCCCCGCAAAGGAGGATTCGTTTTCCAGGTTTTGAAACAATCCGGTATGGACGAATACATGTCCCCCCGGCCCGGCAAAGGCATTCAGCGCTCCATGCCGGATCACGCCCACCGACAAGGGAAAAGGCTGCGGCGGCATTTGTCGTTGGAGGCGATCCAGCACTTCTTCTGTATAGCCGAGAATTTCCGGATCTTCGACCATGGCCATTCGTGACCGGACAAGGATGTTGAACTTGCGGCCCAGTTCAATCTCATCGGAAACAGTGAATTGTCCGAGGCTCAGTTGCGCGTGGACTTGTCCGGGAGAAAGACAGACGACGAGCAACAGGAAGAATATCGCTCCAAGATGAATGCGGAATCGACGTGGTGCGGGCAAAAGCCTTTGAAAAGAGAAAAGGGGCAGGCGAGAGAGATTTTGATGAAGCACTGGCGCAACAGGAATATGAATCATGCCTATAAAATAAGGACGAATCAAGCAACAGGCAAGTACGGGGAAAGGCCGTGCCGTTCAGGGCATGAGGCTATTTGTTCATCATGTCCAAAAATTCGCGATTGCTTTTGCTGCCTTTCATTTTTCCCAAAAGGAATTCCATGGAATCCAGGGTGTTCATGGGAGCGAGCACTTTGCGCAGGATCCAGACGCGATTCAGCACGTCCTCGTCCAAGAGCAGTTCCTCCTTGCGGGTACCGGACCTGTTGATGTCGATGGCCGGGAAAACGCGTTTGTCCGCAAGGTGTCTGTCCAGATAAATTTCCATGTTGCCGGTGCCCTTGAATTCCTCGAAAATCACTTCGTCCATGCGCGACCCTGTATCTATCAGGGCCGTAGCAATAATGCTCAAACTCCCGCCTTGTTCGATGTTGCGGGCCGCGCCGAAAAAACGTTTGGGTCGCTGCAGCGCGTTGGCGTCCAGGCCGCCGGAGAGTACGCGGCCGGAAGATGGGGTGACGGTGTTGTAAGCCCGGCCAAGGCGGGTAATGCTGTCCAGCAAGATGACAACGTTGTATTTTCGTTCCACCAGACGTTTTGCTTTTTCCAGAACCATTTCAGCGACTTGCACATGTCGTGTGGGCGGTTCGTCAAAGGTTGAGCTGACCACTTCGGCGCGCACCGTTCGTTCCATGTCCGTGACTTCTTCCGGACGTTCGTCAATGAGCAGAACAATAAGGTAAACATCAGGATGGTTGGCGTTGATGGAGTTGGCAATGGTTTGCAGCAGCACGGTTTTTCCAGTGCGGGGCGGGGCCACGATCAGCCCGCGTTGCCCCATGCCGATGGGGGTCAACAAATCAATAATCCGCGAGGCGTAGTTTTCCTTGCCGTTTTCAACCACAAAGCGCTTGTCAGGGTAGATGGGGGTAAGGTTGTCAAACAGGACAAGTTGTTTGGACTTGTCCGGGGTGGTAAAGCCGATTTCCTTGACCTTGAGTAATGCAAAATAGCGTTCCCCATCCTTGGGCGGTCGGATTTGTCCGGAGATGACATCTCCTGTCCGCAATCCAAAACGACGGATTTGGGATGGTGAAACATAGATATCGTCGGGACCGGGCATGTAGCTGTACATTTGCGATCTGAGGAAACCGAATCCATCCGGCAATATCTCCAAAACCCCTTCGCCGAATATAGATCCGTTTTGCGAGGCGCAGGCCTGCAACAATGCAAAAATCAGCTCTTGCTTACGTAAATTGCTGGGGTTTTCAACCTTGAACTGCGTGGCCAATTCGGTCAATTCATACATGGATTTTGTTTTGAGTTCAGACAAATTCATAGCGGTTTCCTTGAATTGGATCTCCTTAATAGTGTATTTTCGTCCCTAACAGGATTGGGACGCGCGAATTTATTTCAAAAGACCGGACGTATTTTTACGTCCTATAACGTCTTTAACTGATCAGATGATGCTGGGAGTATCGTGAATGATGGGTCAATAAAGAAATGTTTAAAAGATGGAAACGCAGCAAGAATCTTTCATATTCTTGAGCAGTGAACTATTAAAAAAAGTAATTTTGACATACTGCTGTTGAAATCACGTTATATCCTAGCCGCTCGCAATTATCATTCCGGAAGGAAAAGATCCACGATATGACTTTGAGTAGTCCAATATGGCGAATAAAGAAGGCGATTTCAGCAGAAAATCGTACGACATTAACTTAAGCAGATTGAAGTGGCATGCTCATATACCGAAAAATTCAACATGGCAAGGGGTTTTACCAAAAATTTCGATGTTCTCTTATTAGATGTCCCTGCAAAAAGTCATCGTCAATCAAGCCGCCATTCCCCAGCGATCATCCCGACGAGAGCATTGAATTCGGCTTCCGGGGTTAGCTGAACAAAAAAGATGGTATAATGCTACGCTGG
>DSBL01000120.1 GCA_011049455.1 Desulfonatronum sp.
ATCGGAAACCTCCCATGACTGAACCTTTGGCATGTTGTCCTCCATGATCAAGGTTGAACATGGAGGACAACATGCCAGAAATGCGAAATAAAGTCCACATTATTTACGGATAAGCTCTTAATGCTCGTGCGCGTGCGGGATGGCCTCGCCGGTCTTGGGGTCATGATCATGATCATGTTCATGGGGATGGCTATGCACCTTGTCCCCGTGACGATGCTCATGTTCGTGGATGAATTGAGCCGCCTTGGATTCCTTCTGCGTTCCGCATCCGCAATTTTGACACATAATGTTCTCCTTGCCGTTAAACAACCTGATCCACAAAACGTCCGGCGCTTTGCTCGGGAGAACGGGCTCGCATTTCAACCTGAGCCTGTTGCTCCAGTTCCAATTGCCGGATTCGCTCCTGCTCGGTGATTTCCCGGGTCCGCTCCGTGACATCAGGAACGTTCATGTCTGATGGAACCTGTATGGCGTTGATTTCCATGGCCAGCGCCTCCTTGAAGTCTGCGTTTACAAATTCTTTGCAACGTCGAAAGACTTTGCGTAGCAAGTGGCAAGACGTCGCCCCGATGATCGTAAGATCGTCGGGCGGCCAACAAAAAACCGCGCTTTTCCGCCGGCCGCAACGTCAAACATGCAGGAAGGATCTTCGACGTCATGTATAAAAGACCTTGTGGATATTTTAAATAATCCCAAGGGAGCACAGGGTCAAGACATCCACAGAGCTTCGGGATAATCGTTTCACGAACCTCAGTCGCCAGACCCGCCGGAGGAACGCTCCAAAATGTCTCCCAATGTTTTCGTGAAATGCCGCAGGTCTTCTTCCGCAATGATCAGCGGCGGCAAAAGCCGCAAGACCCGATCCTGGGTAAGATTCAAAACAAACCCTTGGTCCAGGAGTTTGCGCCAGACATCCTGGCCGGGAATGGCCAGTTCAATGCCCAGCATCAGACCCCGGCCGCGCACCTCGGAAATCTTTTCCGGAAAAGCAGCCTGCAGGGAAGAAAGCATGACCCTGGCCATATCCCCTATTCGGGCGGCCCGTTGCGGCAAAGCGTCACGCAACAAAATGTCCACGACCTTCGCGGCCACTGCGGCCACCAAGGCTCCACCGCCAAAGGTCGTGGCGTGGCTTCCAGGCGTAAATCCTTGAGCCGCTTCCTCGGTGCACAGCATCGCACCCATGGGCAAACCGTTGGCCAATGCCTTGGACGTGGTCAGGATATCCGGAAACAGTCCTTCCTGCTGATGCGCCCAGAACGTTCCACAACGTCCCATGCCGGTCTGAACTTCGTCCACCATCAGCATGATGCCCTTGGTCCGGCACAAATCCTGAACCGTGTACAAATACGCCGCATCCAACGGCCGCACCCCTCCCTCGCCCTGAATGATCTCCAACAGCACCCCCGCGGTGCGCTCGCTGACCGCCTGTTCCAGGCTTGCAAAATCGCCGAACGGAACCGTTACAAAACCTTCGGGCAGCGGGGCAAAGCCGTCCTTGACCTTGTCCTGGCCCGTGGCCGTAAGCGTGGCCAAGGTACGCCCATGAAAGGAGCCGGACAGGGAAACAACTTCAAAGGCTTTTTTGCCACGGACTTTCTGCATGTATCTCCGGGCCAGCTTGATGGCCGCCTCGTTGGCTTCGGCTCCGGAATTGCAGAAAAAAACCCGGTCGCAGAAACTGGTGGACACCAGCTTCTCCGCCAAAACAAGCTGTTCTTCTTGATAAAACAGATTGCTGACATGAATCAGACGCTGGGTCTGCTCCTGAATGACGTCCACAAGCTCCGGATGGCTGTGACCCAGGTTGCATACGGCAATGCCGGAAAGCAGATCAACATATTCCCGGCCCTGGTGATCGACAAGCCGGGATCCGGAGGCCTTGGCCACGGACAAGGGGTACCGGCCATAGGTTTGACAAAGAACACGTTGTTCGCGTTCTTGAAGTTGCGCAAGTGTCGTCATGATTGTTTTAGGCCCAAGGTTGAGGGTTTAGCGAATTCCGGGGAGAGCTCTGCTCAACCCCTCTCCTTCTCAAAATCTTCTATAATCCGGTATGGCCGAAGCCCCCGGCTCCTCTTTCGGTCGCGGAAAGAGCGTCCACAACAGTGAAGACCGCCGGGTAAAACGGCAAAAAAAGAAGCTGCGCAATGCGCTGCCCCCGGGAAATGACGCGCTCCTGAAACGACGTGTTCAGCAGGGAAACAATGATTTCTCCCCGATAATCCGGGTCAATGACCCCGACACCCTGGCTGACCACCAGACCCTGTTTCGTGCCCACACCGCTTCTGGAAAAAACAAACCCGGCGATGCCCGGTTGGCGGATATCAATGGCCAGACCACTGGGGATGGCCGCTCGTTGGCCCGGAGCCAGGCAAACGCTTGCCTCGTGCAGACAGGCCTTCAGGTCCAGTCCGCAGGAGCCGGAGGTGGCGCTGCGCAGATCATCCTCATCCCACAGGGAATGCAGAAATTTGACATGAACATTCAAGGGTTTCATAAAGCACGACGCCTCAAACTTGAAGCGATGCACCCGACAACGAAAAGCATCGCGATTGGTAAAATGTTGCTTCACTATCCCCTGAACCGTGATCCCGCAAGCGTCCAGAGCGCCTGAAACCCTTGATGGCGCCACAAATGCAATCCAACTTATTTAAATTTTTCATAAAAATCTTGTTTTTCATTCACTTCCTCGCGTCCAAGGCACGTGCGGCAGGCATTGATGCAGTCCGCCAAAATCTCGACAAATCCCGACTCCCATCCCGCTGCCGTGTTCAGATGAATCAGAACCACGAAAACCATTCCCCGGCATACTTGCCATCCCCGCCTCAGGGGGCTAGTGAAGCCGTCCATGCCCGTCGGAACTTTCATTAACGCCGCGGCCATCATTCTCGGGAGCCTGCTGGGCCTGTTTCTCAGCGGGCGCTTTCCGGATCGCTTCCGCACCGTGGTTTATCAC
>DSBL01000003.1 GCA_011049455.1 Desulfonatronum sp.
GACTTGGCCCGGGATTACGGCCTGGATGTCCGGGTGCTGAGCACGGCCAAAAGCGGCCTGCTGAACATGGTCCTGGAAGTTGTTCAGCATCAGGCCAGGCTGTTGGGATTGATCAAATCCTACAAGCCCCACGCCATGCTGGCCGTTGCCGGCACGTTCGTCAGCCTGCCCGGATTTTTAACCCGCACCCCCACCTATGTCTTCTACGACACGGAACACGCCACCATCTCCAACCTGCTGGCCTACCCTTTCGCCACCTGCGTCTACGTGCCCCGCTGCTATCGCCAGCCCATCCGCTGGCGGCACGAGCGCTACAACGGCTATCACGAACTGGCCTATTTGCACCCGAGCGTGTTCACTCCGGACCCGGCGGTCCCTCAGGAGGCCGGCTTGGAGCAAGGCCAGATGTTCAGCATTGTCCGCTTCGTGGCCTGGGAAGCAGCCCACGACAGGGGGCTTTACGGCATGACCGCCAAGAATAAAATCAAGGCCGTGGCCGAGCTCTCCCAATTCGGCCCTGTTTTCGTGGCAGCCGAGGGCTCGCTGCCCACAGAGTTGGAGCCCCATCGCTGCCCCCTGCCCGCAAGCCGGATGCACCACCTGATGGCCTACGCCTCCCTGATCTTCGGCGAAAGCGCGACCATGGCCTCGGAAGGGGCGGTCCTGGGCGTGCCGGCCGTCTACATCGACCCCGTGGGCCGAGGCTATACGGATGAGCAGGAGCGCGACTACGGCCTGGTGTTCAATTTCACGCCCGAGAGGCAGGAACAGGCCATTGCCAAGGCCGTGGACATTCTCGCCGCGGATGACAAAGACGTGTGGCAAACACGCCGCAGCAGGCTTCTGGCGGACAAGATCGACCTAAATCAGTTGCTGCACCGGGTGGCTCGTGAACGGCCCTGCTGACCGTGATGGCCACACCCTTGAATCCGTGACTACATGAGCATAACGCCAGTGTGAAAATCATGTCGATTTACACTGAAAAGTTTTTGGCATATATACTGGTTGAATCGGTCTTTTGAGCCTGCGGGGCATCATCTTCCTGCAAGGACGCGAATGTCCCAACGCCCGGCGGCAAACAGAATGCTTTTGGAGAAACGAACGTGCCCGCGGGAAATAATGATACCGGCTTGATCATCGGGTATGCATACCGCGAAGGGTGCAGACCACCGATCCTGGGGAAAGCACCTCTTCTCCGGACGGGAACGATCATTTACGCGGATGTCCGCATCGGCGATTTTTTTCAAACCGGGCATTACGTTGTCATCAGGGAGAATTGCCGTTTCGGAGATCATGTCCGGGTCGGAACACATTCCGTGGTTGACGGAAATGTGATTATGGGCAATTTTGTCAAGATTGCCTCCCAATGCTGCATTTCTCCGCAAACAATCATCGGCTCGCGGGTGTTCATCGGTCCGGGTGTAATGCTCACCAACGACAAATATCCCTTGAAGATGCGCGATTGCTATCGCCCGGAGGGGGTGATCCTGGGGGACAACGTGTCTGTCGGCGCGGGCAGTGTACTCTTGCCGGGCATTGAGATCGGCCAAGGCTCCTTCATTGCCGCAGGGGCGGTGGTGACTCGGGACGTGCCTCCCATGACCATGGCCAAGGGCAACCCCGCGACAATTCACGAGCTGCCCGACAAACTGCGCGAGAAGAACACCGCCTTGAGCTGGAGGCAATATCTTGAATGACAATGCCTTGAGCATGACGGAAATACTCGACATATACCAACGGGCAAGGCGGCTCTATGAAGAGGGGTCCTTCTCCCAGGCTGAAAGGGAGATCATTCGCTATAAATCCCTTGTAGACTACAGCCAGATATCGCATGAGGACCGCCGGACCCATGGCGGATGTCGCCTTTCCGTGATCATCGTCTCCTATAATCAGGGCAAAGAATTGATCACCTGCCTGGAGTCGCTGCAATCACCCAAAGATGTTTCCACGGAGATCATCCTGATCGACAACGGGGGCAACGAGTCCATTCATGCGCAACTGGCAAGCCGTTCCCTCCTGCATTTCCAGTCCCCCATCAATTTTGCGCCCTCGGAAGGCCGCAACATCGGAGCGCACTTCGCAACCGGAGAGATTCTCGTCTTTGTCGACGATGATTGCGTTGTTGACCCCTTGTTTTGCGATTCCATTCCGCTGGCTTTCGATACCTTTGATTTCTTAGCCATTCGCGGACGAGTTGCGGCCAAATCACCCGGCGGCAACGCCTCCGCCCCCCGGCATTATGATCTGGGAAATTATCCCCTGCCTGCGCCGTTGTTGACCGAGGGCAACATGGCTGTTCCCAGGGACGTTTACCAGACCATGGGGGGCATGCATCCCCTGATGTTCGGACTGGAAGGAATGGAATTTTCGTGGCGACTTTGCAAGCGGTTTCCGGACAGGGACATCTACTACTGGCCGGGAATGCTCCTCCGCCATGACCACGTCGGCTGGGACGGCCGAGGCGCGAAAAAAAAACGACACGCCATTGCCCGGCGATACTTGAAGACAGTTATGGGCGGTCAAGCCGACTTGAGGGCGCAGTATGCACGCTGGTATGACGACAGGCCGGGGCCGTTCAAGCGGTATGAAAGCCGATCCGTTGGCACGCGCTTGCGCCATGCCGTGCTTGATGCCCTGGCCATCCTTCTTTATGGAAGGAGGAAATAACGCTCGCAGCCTCGTCAACACCGATTTTCCTGACGCAAGAAGATGACGTCAAGACGTTTGCGGCGGCCTTTAGCAAAGTGTTGATATACTCCGATTCCACAGGCTGTTCAAAAAACCTGCTGGCAAGGCGTAAAAAAAGTTTACGGCCGAAGCGTATTTAGAGCTTATCCGTAAATAATGCCGACCTTTCTATAGGTGATTATCGCAGCGGCCATGTGCAACAAAGCCATATAGGTATCGCTGAGCTTCTCGTAGCGAACCAGAATTTTGCGAAAGC
>DSBL01000039.1 GCA_011049455.1 Desulfonatronum sp.
AAAAACAAAAAATTTGAGTCTGCCTGAACCTTAAAAGCTGGAAACATTCCGGCGTGAAGACCAATTTTACCTTAAATCGAACAAAGAAAGCCTTGTAAAAATTTTGAATCGATCAATTCAGGAGATTGTATTACATCAGGGAAGGAGATTTGGTCTATCTTCTTCTGTGCGGTGGAGATAAATCAAGCCAGGAGCGAGATATCAAAAAGGCAAAAGAGCTGGCTCATAAACGCCGAGGAGCATTCCAATGATGAAACTGACAAAATTTGATGCGGCGGAATATCTGGACAACGAAGAGGTCATCGCGGAATACCTGAATGCAGCGCTTGAGGATGACAACCCCAACGTCTTTCTGACGGCAGTACGTGACGTGGCCAAAGCGCGCGGGATGACCGAGTTGGCGAAAAATGCGGGGCTTGGCCGGGAAAGCCTGTATAAGGCTTTAACCCCGGGAGCGAAACCCAGGTATGACACCATCCTGAAAGTGATTCGCGCACTTGGCGTGGAGCTGAAAACGGTGCCATTGCAGTCAAAGACGTTTCCGACAGGCCACGTCAAGGGATTCGCTGACGCGACCCGCTGAGTGCGTCGATGCCTCGCTAGTGAAATGATGAGGCAAACAGGCCAACCCATGAGCAACGAACAACTCGTCTCCAAAGTCTGGAACTACGCCCATGTCCTGCGGGACCAGGGCATTTCCTACGGCGATTACATCGAACAGATCACCTATCTGTTGTTTTTGAAAATGGACCTGGAACGCGAGGAGTTGTTGGGCGAGGGGTCGGCCATTCCGCCCCAGTGGAACTGGGCCCAGCTGGCGAACAAGGACGGCGAGGCCCTGGAATTGCAGTATCGCCGCACCCTGGAGGCCCTGGGCCGGGAGGACGGGCTGATCGGCACGATCTTTCGCAAGGCCCAAAACAAGCTGTCCGATCCGGCCAAGCTGAAGCGCGTGGTCAGTCTGATCGACACCGAAGGCCCCTGGGTGGGGTTGCAGGTGGACGTGAAGGGCGAGATTTACGAGGGGCTGCTGGAGCGCAACGCCTCGGAGGTCAAGTCCGGGGCAGGGCAGTACTTCACCCCGCGTCCGGTGATCGAGGCCATCGTCAAATGCGTGAATCCCAAAATCGGCGATACCGTGTGCGACCCGGCCTGCGGCACTGGTGGCTTTCTGCTCGCGGCCTATGACCACATGAAGACCCAGACCCGGGACCGAGACAGGCTGCGCGCCCTGCGCCACGACGCCTTCACCGGAGTGGACATCGTGGACGAGGTGGTTCGGCTCTGCGCCATGAACCTCTACCTGCACGGTCTGGGCAACAGCGCCAGTCCGGTGATCCAGGGCGACGCCCTGGCCGCGGCACCGGCCCAGCGCTTTGGCGTGGTGCTGACCAATCCGCCCTTCGGCAAGAAATCCAGCTACAAGGTGGTGGGCGAGGACGGTGCGGTGACCACGGAGCGCGAGCACTACGAGCGCGAGGACTTCAAGTTCACCACGTCCAACAAGCAGTTCAACTTTTTGCAGCACATCATGACCATCCTGGACACCCACGGCCGGGCCGGGGTGGTCCTGCCGGACAACGTGCTCTTCGAGGCGGGCCGGGCCGGGGAAGGCATCCGCAAGCGGCTCTTGGAGGGCTTTAACTTCCACACCCTGCTGCGCCTGCCCACGGGCATCTGGTACAGCCCCGGGGTGAAGGCCAACGTGCTGTTCTTCGACAAGCGCCCGGCCTCCCGGGAGGTCCAGACCCGCGAACTCTGGGTCTACGACTACCGGACGAACATCCACAAGACCCTGAAGACCAAGCGGCTGACCAGCGGCGATTTCGACGACTTCGTGAGCTGCTATCATCAGCGCACGGAAACCGAACGCTTCCGGCGCTTCAGCTACGAGGAGCTGGCCCGGCGGGACAAGCTGAACCTGGATATTTTCTGGCTCAAAGACGACAGCCTGGAAGACATGGACAGCCTGCCCGAACCGGCCGTGCTTGCCGCGGCCATTGTCGAGAACCTGGAAGCGGCCCTGGAACAGTTCCGCGGTGTCAGTCAGGACCTGGTCGGCGAGGCGGAATGAACACGCCCCGTACTTTGCGGTCTTTGATCAATGCTCCTGCCTCCTGGTCAAGGAAGGCGACCGCCGTGACCAGGCCCTGGCTTTGGCCAGCTCTTGCAAGGTCTGAATGCCTTTTTCCATGTCCTTGCTGACCGCGTGACATGGCAGGGCCGTCAACAGCCGCCAGCTGCGCAAATCCACGGAATCCATGCCCGGTGCGCTGCCCTTTCGGTTCAATGCCGGTTTGACTTCACGTCGGCCTGAAATTAGGAGGTCAAGCTCTTCAGCCTGTTTTCGGGCTGGGCTCTCGGCGGGCGCAAGCCCGGACAAGGTCTTTTTTTCAACCTCAACCCGGAAAGGTGTTCACCATGGTGAAAAGAATCGTGATCTTGATGTTCGTTGTGTTGTTTGCGTCAGGCAGCGCCCAGGCGATGAACCTCTCCTCGTCGGACCTGGAGAAGTTCATCAAGACATACCATGAACTCATTCCTTTTTTCGACGAATATGACGATGACGGCGACGATGACGATTGTTTTGATGTCAACGTCCTCAAGGAGAGGTTCCAGGAGTCTGTTGCCGGCAGGGGGGAGATGCAAGGCATCATCAGGAACAACACGTATTCCTCCGTGGAGGAGTTTTCCGAAAAAGCGGCGCATATTCTGAGAGCGTACGCTGCGTACGGCGGAATGGAGCAGTTCAATGAATTCGAGAAAGCATTGGCGACAATGAGCCCAAGCCAGCAGCAACAGTTCAAGAATTCTCCCGCGTATCAAATGCTCGCGGAGGCGAAAAAACAACTTGCTTCGGTCCCAGAGTCACATATCCAAGCCGTGGTTCCCTTCATTTCCCAATTGGATGAATTGTTTGAGGAGTAGTAACTAGT
>DSBL01000123.1 GCA_011049455.1 Desulfonatronum sp.
AAGGAACGAACAACAAAATCAAAACGATGAAACGTCAAGCCTACGGATTCCGTGACAACGAGTTCTTTAAACTTAGAATCTTGGGCCTTCATGAAACCAAGTACGCTTTAACCGGATGAACCAGGATTTTGCCCATGGCCACGGCTGCCAAGCCAATGGGGCAAAAGACGGTGCAGTGCGCCATTATGCCTGTTTTTCGGGAAATTACGGCCATGATGCCCAGACCCGAAAACCCGAATCCGGCGGCCGCGGCGACCGCCCAGATCCAATCTATGCCTGCCAGGCGCAACCCCAAGGCAACAGTCGGAACGAGAATGAAAAGGATCAAGCGGATTTTGGCGGTCCAGGCCGGCAGTGCGCAGGGCTTTTTTTGCATGGCTGATGCCTGATGATCCCAAGCGCCGATGTAGCACAAATGGCTGCACCATGCCGGTCCCACCATCAGCACTGTGCCCAGGAAGAGAAAAAGCATGAAAAAGCCCTCGCCCCGGTAAATCGGTCCAGCCATGATCAGGGCCGGAACCGGGAGATGCAGCTTGCCGGTCATCAAGAATTGTTCCCATCCGGCCAGACCCAGGCCGAGCTGAACAAAAAACACCACTGAAAAGAACAGCCACAAGCGGGCCCTGACCGTGGGTGCACGTTTTGGGTCCATGAGCTTGCCGCTGATCCAGGCGGCATAGCAGGCCATGATCAAAATTTGCACCGGACCGAAACCGGGAAAAAACCTTTCCAGCAGGAAGACAGGAAAGGACAGTTCAGCATAGAGCAGGCCGAGGGTTGCAAGCGTGAGCAGAAAGGCGCCCGCCTGAACCGGCCCTGTTTCGCGGTTGTGGATGTATCTGCCCTGCAATGCGCGGCCTTCAAAAATGAGTACACCAAAGGCCGAAACCAGGATAACTCCGCCGATTATAAGGCCCACGCGCAGCCAGGGCAGTTCAAAAGCCTGTCGAAAATGGATCAGATCGGCCAAGGTCTGAATCCAGACGATCATGCTCACGGTCAACAATGCCTGAAAGGCGGGCTTTATCCAGGCGCTGCGCATCCAGAGCAGACCTGGTAAAAGAAGCCAGAACACGATCATGCCCAATGCGCCGGCACGGAAATAATGGGCGGCCAGGAACATGCAGGCCGCAACGGGCAGGGCCAAGGAGACGATGAAGCGAAACATAACGGACATGGATCACCCTATGGGTTATAAAAATGTTATGTCCTTTTTTCGATGGCATTCCTTGATCTGAATCAAGGAATGTTTAATTCAAGGAAAGGAATATGTCGCCATCGCACCCAACGCGAGTGAGTATTTGCTGAATTTTTAAATAAATTTTTTATGAAACAGAAGGGATTATGAACCCCCATGGGAATCGCTGAAGAGTAAAGACGTGACATCGCAGGGTTAAAAGGCTGCGGATAATGCTGGAAAAATGGTGCACGTGGTGACGCAACCTGTTTCTGGGACAAAAGGTTCTCTCTGAAAAGAGGCATATCGGGGAAAAAAGAGAAAGACTGCTTTAAAACAAAGGAGGCACGTATGCACGCGAGACAGATCAGCAATGGAATCAGATGGCTAGGCGCAGTGGACTGGGACCGGCGGCTGTTCGACTCGCTGATCCCCCTGCCGGACGGCACCACCTACAATGCCTACCTGGTGGAAGGCAGCGAGAAAACAGCCCTGCTGGACACGGTGGACCCGCCCCTGGCCGAGACATTGCTCTCGCAACTGCGGGACGTGCCCAAAATTGACTATGTTGTTTCGCACCATGCGGAGCAGGATCATTCCGGAACCATCCCTTTGGTGCTGGAAAAGTTTCCCCAGGCCAAAGTCGTCTGCACGCCCAAGGCCAAAACCATGTTGATGGACCTGCTGGGGCTTGCGGAGGACGTTTTTCTTTCCGTGGCGGACGGGGAAGCCTTGTCCCTGGGCGACAAAACCCTGCAATTCATCCATGCGCCGTGGGTGCACTGGCCGGAAACCATGGTCACGTATCTGCCCGAGGAACGCATCTTGTTCAGCTGCGATTTTTTCGGTTCGCACATTGCCACCTCCGACCTGTTCGTGACCGACGAGGGGCGCGTTTTTGAGGCGGCCAAACGGTATTTCGCGGAAATCATGATGCCCTTTCGCGCCATCATCGCCAAGAACCTGGACAAGCTGGCCGCCCTGGACATCGCCATGATCGCGCCCAGCCACGGCCAGATCTATCGCCGCCCGGCATTCATCCTGGAGGCCTACAAGGAGTGGGTCCACGGCGCACCGCGCAACATGGTGGCCCTGCCATACGTATCCATGCACGGCAGCACCCGGATCATGGTCGATCACCTGATCACTGCCCTGGTAGCCAAGAACGTGCGCGTGGAACCGTTCAATCTGGTGGTCACGGACATCGGCAAGCTGTCCATGGCTTTGGTGGATGCCGGAACCATCGTGGTCGGCACGTCCACGGTTTTGGCCGGGCCGCATCCCTTGGCCGCATATGCCGCGTTTCTGGCCAACGCCCTGCGGCCTGGCGCGAAATATCTAAGCATTATAGGCTCTTACGGTTGGGGCGGCAAGACCGTGGAAACCCTGGCCGGAATGATTCCCAACCTGAAGGTTGAGGTGCTGGAGCCGGTCCTGTGCAAGGGCGTACCCAAGGCGGAGACATTGCAGGCCTTGGATGATCTGGCTGCCACCATCGCCGGTAAGCACCAAGAGCAAGGGTTCAGGGAGTAATTGAGGAAAACCGGCCTTTCTTCCCATGGAGCAAGGCGATGATAAACCGGTCATGAGAAACGGGAGAATACCCCTGCAATGCGTGTCGCACTCAAAAAAAACGGTTCATCCGGTTAAAGCGTACTTGGTTTCATGAAGGCCCAAGATTCTAAGTTTAAAGAACTCGTTGTCACGGAATCCGTAGGCTTGACGTTTCATCGTTTTGATTTTGTTGTTCGT
>DSBL01000107.1 GCA_011049455.1 Desulfonatronum sp.
GTTTCATGCCAATTTAGCCCAATTACCAGCCTCTTGTGCGTTGGCAACTGAAGAGGTGGGCTGAAAAAGCCTCGAAAACATCACAACGGTGTCCAGCCAAAGAAAAAAATACGGATTCAGGGGACATCATAAAAGCCATATCCCGGCTGAAAGATCAGGAGCAAGTTTTAAATTTTGAAAACCGCTATCGTTGCCGGGATGGTTCGTACCGTTGGATCGAGTGGCGGTCCCTTCCGATCAAGGACCTCATCTATGCCGCTGCCAGAGACATCACCGACCGCAAACGGATGGAAGAGGCTCTTCTGCTTACGCAGTTTGCCATGGATCAGGCGCCGGACAGTATCTTGTGGATAGATGAGGATGGACGGGTAATCTACGCGAATAACACGGCCTGTTCCTGGACGGGGTATGCCCGGGATGAATTGCTGTCCATGAAAATTTTTGAACTTGATCCCGATTTTCCCGTGGAGAAATGGGAACACCATAAAATCAATCTGAAGCAGTGCAAGCGGATGTCATTTGAAGGACGTCACCGGACGAAAGACGGACGGTTTTTCCCGGTGGAGGTCGTCACCAATTATATCGAGGACAAGGGGCGTTTTTTGGGCATCGCCTTTGACCGTGACATCTCCGACCGTAAGCGCTTGGACATGGAGCGGGAGAAACTGCAATCCCAACTGCTCCAGGCCCAGAAGATGGAGTCCGTGGGCATCCTGGCCGGGGGCGTGGCCCATGACTTCAACAACCTGCTCCATGCCATGCGGGGCAACATTGAATTGTTGGCGCAAAGCATCTCTCTTGATCCCCGGAGCGCAAGCCGTTTGCAGACCGTGACCAAGTCCATGGACCGAGCAGCCATACTGGTTCAACAGCTTCTGGTCTTTGGCCGCAAAACAAAACCCAGGAAGATGCGCGTCGACTTGAACCATGAAGTGCGCGAGGTGGCCCGGATGCTAAATCGGACCATACCCAAGATGATCGCTCTGGAACCGCACCTGGATCCAGCGGTCTGGCCCTTGTCTGCCGACCCGGTACAGATCGAACAGATCCTGCTCAACCTGGCGAGCAATGCCGTGGACGCCATGCCTGACGGCGGGAAACTGGTGGTTAAGACCAGCAATGCAGTTCTGGATGATGACTTTGTAAGACCCCATCCTGGTTCAGCGGCCGGACCCCACGTGCTTTTGACCGTCACTGACACGGGCTGCGGCATGGACAGGGAAACCCTGGAACATATTTTCGATCCCTTCTTCACCACCAAGGAGGCAGGCAAAGGCACCGGCCTGGGGCTGGCCTCGGTCTACGGCATTGTCAAGGCCCATGGAGGATTTATCCAATGCTCCAGCGAGCCGGGCAGAGGCACGACGTTCAAGGTTTATCTGCCCTTTGTGGAACAGGATGACGTCGCATCGCAGATACATCCGGAAACCTCGCCCCAGGTCGGCAGTGAGACCATCCTGGTGGTGGATGACGAACAGGAAATCCGGGAACTGACCCAGGAGGCCCTGGAGTCGCTGGGGTATACCGTGAAAAATGCCGCCAACGGCGAACAGGCCTTGGAAATATATCGTCAACAGGGCAAGGGCGTCGATCTGATCCTGTTGGACCTGAACATGCCGGGCATGGGAGGATGTAAATGCCTCCAGGAACTCCTGCAGCTCGACCCTGCGGTCAAGGTGCTCATCGCCAGCGGCTACTTGAGCAATGGACCGGGGAAGGATGCCCTGGCTTTCGGTGCAAAAGGTTTCATCGGCAAGCCGTATCAGTTGAAAAAGCTGGAAACCATGGTGCGCCAGGTGCTGGATGAAAAGGATGTTGCGACCCAACAAGGCTGAGACCATTGCCCATGTCCACCCGCAACCCCAAGCTTTTCCTTGAAAAGCCCCGCCCTGCATGCATTTCTCAACAGGCGGGTATCTCACCTTCAACGACACAGAGGAAGCTCTACGCAACGTCGTAAGACGTTGCGTAAGCGGGTGACAGGACGTCCCCCCGACGATCGTGGGATCGTCGAAAGGCCAACGGAAAACCGCGCTTTTTCGTTGGCCGAAACGTCGAACATACAGGACGGTTTTTCGACGTCATGAATGAGATCTGATGTACATGACGGTGGAGCATCACAATCAAACCTTCCGAGGGGACCACGATGAAAAAATCTCTCTTCGCGGTGCTGGCCGGCCTTGCAGCATTGACCGTCTGGATCGCTAACGGATGGACCATGGATTTTCTGTTCAAGGATGACCAGTATTCGTTTCAAACGCTCAGAGCCGTCTCGGCGACTGCGGGAGGCGCGGCGGACATCGGGGAGTGTCTGGCCGCAGCTGGGCGCATTACCGAGGGCGATGACGAAACATGGTATGAAGAGTGGATGCGTACGGCGCGGCGCCGGGAACAGGTGGGCGACGAATTCCTCGGCCAGGGACATGCGTTGAGTGCAGGAAAGGAATATCTCAGGGCCAGCAATTACTACCGGACCGCTGAATTTTTTCTCCACGGCAATCCCGGTGATCCCAGAATAGTGGAAACCTGGCGCAAGAGCCGGGAAACCTTCCTCAAATTCGCGAAACTGGCTTCACACCCGATCATTGTCCTGGACATCCCCTTTGAAGAAACGACCTTGCCCGGCTACCTCTGCCTTGTGGACGATTCGGGCCGGAAACGTCCCTTGCTGATCGTTCAGACGGGCTTCGACGGCACCAAGGAAGAACTCTACTACAGTCAAGCCGTCTTTGCCTTGGAGCGCGGTTACAATGTCCTGCTCTTTGAAGGGCCCGGCCAAGGGCAGGTCATCCGGGAGCAGGGGATTCCGTTTCGTCACAACTGGGAAAGCGTGA
>DSBL01000095.1 GCA_011049455.1 Desulfonatronum sp.
CAAAAAAGCTGGAACCAGCCCGATCATCTCAACCTGGAGCTCGTCAGGGCTCCCATTACGCAAAACGTGGCGAAATATTACTCTGCAATAGGGCACCTGTGCTCATAACGGGAATGGCTGGCATGTTACCGATTTGAATTTCGTATATATGCCAAAATGACCATATTCTGTCGTATATGCAGTTAAAATTGTCATGGGGATTGCTCAACACGTTGTTAAAAGACTGTGGAACGCAAAGAGCAAATTAAATTCTTCTTATTCACCTTGGAGCGATTTGACACTTGGATAATAGATGTTCTGTTTTTCGATCTTAGTTACAGACAGACATAGATCTGTATCATCAACATTGGGCTTCTTAGCACGTAATACGAGGCGTACACCCGGTTGCCAGGATAACGATACCCTTCACGCTGGTTTTCCCCTGCAGCCCCAATTCTTTCACGGATGCATCCCGTCCGAAGGCAGGGGGCCGGATCGCCATGAAAGCAAGAATTGCGGCTCCAAAGAGCAGGAAAGAATAAGCTGTCTTGTTCATCTTTACCTCTCACCTATTCGGCTGCGGTTGCGTCCCAAACGAAGGATTTGACAATCTCCTTATACCACGCACTCAGCCCATCGGGTCGGATTTTTTTGCCGTGAATGGCTCAGCCGAGGAAATTGGAATTGGAAGAGCGTATGCAACAATTTGGGCTGGAAATGAATTCCCAAAAGACCCGCCTGATTGAGTGTGGCCCCCTGGCGGCGGCATTTGTCCTGCGCGGACTCAAGGAATTCGGCGAGCCGACCCGCAAGGCGCTGATCATGGATCTGGCGCCGGAGGGACGAAAGGCGGCGATGTTCGAGCTGTACTATCTCGTGCGCGACGTGCTGGTCGCTTTCGCGGCCTTCGGGGGCGCGCTTCTGCGGCGCGTGTCGCCGGAGCTGTGCCTGAAGGTTGCGTTCGTCTTCGGCGTGGCGGGAACCCTCTGGTTCGCACTGCGCGGAAGCAGTCGTCGTTCCTGATCCCCTCTGAAACGGATGTGGACGTCTGATCCTCGTAAACCTCAGTCTTTTTTGCGAAAAACCCCACGGCGCCGCACACTGGCCGGCGGGACATCCGCTCCCGAAAAATGCCAAAGCAATAATCAGACGGTCCCTTTATTGAGGCCCGTCAACCTGCACATAGTTGGCGATCAGCATGATCAGGGAGGTATAAAAAGGAAACGCTTCCCGTTTCAAGAACGATTGCGCCAATTGGGGAATCCAGTTGCTCAGATGGAGCTTGATAAAGTCTGCCTGCAGATCGAACCGTTCCTGACTGCAGAGAAAATGCATGAATTCCAGTTCGGTGGCCAGGTGGTCGGGCATGTCGCGATCGCTCAAGACGATGCCTGCCCCGCCGTAAAAAGATTCGAGATCAACAAGAAACCCGGCGATTTCTTCCGCCTTGGCCTCCGGCATAATGTTGGCTGACTCATAGAGGGAGCATGATTGTTTATTGACTGCCAGGTCAAAATGGGACGTATAGGCGACCTGCAGGTCTTCCATCTCCGCAAAACCGCTCAGTTCCTTTTGCAGGATGGGCAGCTCGCCGGTCAGGGCCTGATATGCCGCAGGCAGTTTTCCCAGATGGGCGGCGATTTCCGTAAATAAAGAGCCGCTGCTGAGCAGCTCGGCTGCCAGTCCCGCCGGGTAATCGATTGCAAGAGA
This sequence comes from Desulfonatronum sp., assembly GCA_011049455.1. Taxonomy (GTDB): domain Bacteria; phylum Desulfobacterota; class Desulfovibrionia; order Desulfovibrionales; family Desulfonatronaceae; genus Desulfonatronum. Next base: position 1,690 of record DSBL01000095.1, read on the forward strand.
GAGGTATTTATAGATGGCGCTTCTGGCGATATTCTGGCTGCTGGTCATAAAGCAACTCCTTGTTGGGGAAGAGAAACCGCAGGGACAAACCCCCTTGCCTGCCCGTTACCGCGGATAATGGCAACGGGCAGGCAAGCACAGGGTTTTTGCCTGTGCGGTTGTTTTAAATTTTCCAGGTGGGATAGGCGCTCAACACATCCATCAATGCCGATTTTCCCTTGTTGCGCTCCTTCTCCATCGTGGCCTTAACCCGGTCGATCCCAGGGCCAAACTGTTTTTTTAAATAAGCGCTGTCTTCCCTTGCCCCACTACTGTCCCCCCGGTTGCCGATGGCTCTGGGGCCAAAGACTGGCGGGATGTAGAATATCTGCGGTTTAACGCCGAATTCCGGGTGCAGGGGAACTGCCACCTTGAACTCTTTCACCAGTTTGTAAACCGGGCTTTCGGGATCGTCAAGGTCGCCGAAAAAGCGGGCCTTGCCGGGACAGTTCTGAACGCAGATGGGAGGCATGCCCTTTTCCACACGGGGAAAGCAGAGATTGCATTTCTCCGCTTTCCCCGTGTTTGTGTTGATGAATATTCGTTTGTACGGGCAGGCGTCAACGCAGTCCCCGGCGCCCTGACAGATTTCCGGGTCGATAAGAACGGTCCCATCCGCTCGTTTGTAGATCGCGTTAGCCGGACAGGCGGGGATGCATTTGGGCTCTTCGCAATGCATGCAGCTTATCGGCAGATAATAGAACCAGGCATCGCTGACATTCTTCCCCTTGCCGATGTCCTCATCCCAGTTGGGACCGCCCTGCATGTCGGCCATCACCTTCGGCATTCCAATGCCTGGATTGTTCTGCAACTTTCGATAGTCGAAGGTGGGCGCCGCTTCATAATCGCTTCTGGACATCCGTTGTCCTTTTATGGACTTTTCTTCCCAGTTTTTCGGATAGCCGCTGCCCGGCCGGGTTTCAACCATGGAAAACCACATATGATCAGCGCCGCCCCGGTCGCTCCACAACATCTTGCAGGCGACAGTACAGGTCTGGCAGCCCAAACATTTATTCAGATCAATAACCATTCCCCACATAGTAGCATCCTCCTCATCAGGCATTTAACCAGAAGATAAAAAAA
>DSBL01000115.1 GCA_011049455.1 Desulfonatronum sp.
CCGCGGCCATGGCCGCGGTCACTCCGGGCACTATGCTATAGGCAATACCCTCGGATTCCAGCAGGCGGGCCTGCTCGCGCACTGCGCCGTACAGGCCGGGATCACCCGTGTGCAAACGGACCACAATCCGCCCCGCCAGGGCCGCGGCCCGGATCAGGGCGTGGGTCTGCTCCAAGGTCATTCCGGCCGAATCCTCTATCCGGGCATCCGGCCTGACATGGGTCAGCATGGCTCTGGGCACCAGGGAGCCGGCATAGATGATCAGATCGGCTTGGCCGATAAGGCGATGCGCCTTGAGCGTCAAGAGGTCGGGATCGCCCGGCCCGGCCCCGACGAAATAGACGAATGGCGGATGCTCGGTGTTCATGGTCCTGTTTGTCCCGCCTTATTCCCGCAAACCAGAAATACGGGGTTGCCCGCGCAAAGGCGCAAGTCGCGGGCCAAAGCAATGCCATGGCTGGCCTGGACCTGGATCACTTCCAGATCCCGACCATGGTGTTCGAGAAAGGTTTTGACCCGATGCATGCTCTGCAGCAGCACGGTCGAAGCCACCAGCCGACCGCCGGGCTTGAGCCTGTTCCAGGCGGTTTTTAGAACATGATCGCTGTCGGCCTGTTCGTCAATCGATCCGCCTCCCAGCCCTCCGCCCAAAAAGATTCGGTCCGGCTCGGGCAATAGCGCCAGACAATCAGGCATCACCCCCTGAACCACTTGCACCCAAAAGGCGTGAGTCCGGCGGATGTTGTCCCGGATCATGGCCGCGCGCCGCACATCGCGCTCCACGGCCAGGACGTGACCGCCGGGCAAAAGCAGGCCGGCCTCAATGCCCACGGAGCCGCAGCCCGCGCCCAAATCCCAAAACACATCCGCCGGTTCCAGGCGCAGGGCTGCCACAGCCGCGGCCCGCGTCATCCGCTTGGTGATCAACCCTTGTTCGTGGACATACGCCTGGTCATCCAATCCCAGGCTCAGCCGGATTTCCGGTTCCCGTAGGCGCTCCAGCAGGATCAGGTTCAGCCTGGAAAAAGATTGTTCACACGCCTGCTCCAGGCTGATTTTTCCATGGTGCTGACCGGGCAGCCCGAGATCCTCGAACACCCACATGGCAAAATCACGGGCGCCGCGCTCCAGCATGTGTCGAGCAACAGCCGAGGGAGTGTTATTATCGTCCGTGTACACGGCAACCCAGGCATAACGGGCCAGACGGCTGAACAGCGTTGCATCAGCGTCGCGGCCATGGAGAGAGACCACGGCCACGTCCTGCCAGGCAATGCCCAGCAGGGCCGCAGCGGCTTGGACCATGGTCGGTCCCGGGTGCAGAACCACGTGCTCACGACCCAGACGGCGGGCCAAAAGCGGCCCGATCCCGTAAAAGCACGGATCCCCTCCCACCAGCACCATCACGCGCCGGCCCTGGGCCGCGGCCTGGGCCAGGCGCTCCAGGATCGGCTCCAACGGGGCCTGCAAGAGCATCCGCTCGGCATGAAGCTCGGGAAAAACAGCTTGAATGCGCTCCGCAGCGACAATGACTTCCGCCGTCTGGATCAGTCGTTGCCAGGCCGGAGGCAAATCAGCCAAATTCTGGCCCAACCCGAAAACATGAATGGGCTGGAAGAAACAATCCGCTCTGTTTCGCGTGTTCATGAAGCAATATCAGTCTGTTACCACAAGAAAGATAATCGGCATGAAAATCGAAAAAGCCTTTCTCAAAAAGCCGGGCATTGATCTTGTTCGATTCGATACCGATAGCGATGCCGACCCCGTTTATAATTTCTGCCTTGCCCATGCGTCGAAGCGGGGTTGCATGAACGCGGCATGGTGAATATGAAGATTGCTTTTTTTGGCCACGTGGAAATGCGACAATCGAATTTTTAACCGGGCCGCCGGGTGCGGTCCTGCATACCAAAGGTCGAGATCATGAGCAAAAAAAACATCGGCGCCAGGATTCGCAAACTGCGAGAGGATCAGGAACTCAGCCTGGAGCAGCTGGCCGAGCGCAGCGGACTGGCCGCGGAATTCATCGGCACCCTGGAGCAGTCCGGCACGTCGCCCTCCCTGGGACCGCTGTTGAAGATCGCCCGGGGGCTGGGCGTCCGTTTGGGCACGTTTCTGGATGATCACGTCAGTAGGGACCCGCTCATCGTCCGTCTGGAGGAGCGCCGGGCCGGACTGAACATGCACCGTATCCAGGACAGCCCGGTGGCTTTGCGGTTTTTCCCCCTGGGCCACGGCAAGACCGACCGCCGCATGGAGCCGTTCTTCATCGAGATTCTCCCGGAGTCCTCCGCGCACAAGTCTTTGTCCTCGCATGAGGGCGAGGAGTTCATCGTGGTCGCCTCCGGTGAGATCGAGATTGTCTACGGCCAGGAAACCCATCGTCTGAAAGCCGGGGATTCCATCTACTACAATTCCGTGGTGCCGCATCACGTGGGCACGGCCGGCCCGGAACCGGCCCAGATCTACGCGGTTTTGTACATCCCGGAGTAGCATCTTTCCTTGGCCCCCGTTCCCGTACACGTTCCCGTACACGTACTCGTACACGTTCACGAAAACTGGGGACTTGTTTTTGAGGGCCAATGGGTTCGGAAACGTTAACGGGAACGGGAACAGGAGCGAACGATGAGGGAGCTGGCTGATCTTAGAGCTTATCCGTAAATAATGCCGACCTTTCTATAGGTGATTATCGCAGCGGCCATGTGCAACAAAGCCATATAGGTATCGCTGAGCTTCTCGTAGCGAACCAGAATTTTGCGAAAGCG
>DSBL01000007.1 GCA_011049455.1 Desulfonatronum sp.
ATCTGCATTTGAAACCGGTAGAGGGAGAAGAGAACGTTTTTCGTGTCCGCGTCGGCAGGTACCGTATCCTTTTCCAAAAACGAGAAAAGACAATTGTCATCGCCAGAATCGCAACACGTGGCGACGTCTACAAGTGAGTGAATTGGAAAGCCTGCCCATTCTTTCCAACACAGTGATGAAAAAGATCATTGAACCGCCCCGCGTACTTATCAAACAGGGATGGGTGCCGGGGCGTTCGTGCGTCAGGAAGGCAGGAATTCCCGGAACACGGGATAGAAATCCCGCGCAAAGGCCTGGGCCCTGTCCAGGGCCTGCTGCATGTCTTGCTCAAAGCTGGTGGAGATGCGGATAAAGGCCGTGTCCCTGCGGCCGTGGAAGATGGAGCCGGTGATCTCGGCCCATTTGAGGGCGTATTCGTTGTTCAGGCTCTTGTCCCGGGCCTGGAACCAGTACAAAAACAGCTCCCTGGTCGGGCCGTGCTGGTACACGGCCTGGACCAGGTTCACCCTGCCCGGCCCCAAATCCACGGTCATCCGTTCGCTGGAGTGCAAAAACCACCCGCCCCCGGGCAGGCAGTGCTTGGGGGAGTGGATCACCCCGGTGCCCTTGCCGCCGTCGTAGAACCCGATGTGCAGGTGCACGGGCCGCTCGCCGGGCCGGGCGTAGGTGTGGTTCAAGATGTCCGTGGGCTTGAGCACGGCCATGGCCGCGTCGCTGAGATCATGCTGGCCGACCATGCGCCAGCCCTGGTGCTCGGTGGGGAACTGGGTGAAGGGCTTGTTGTTGGGCACGGCCGTGTCCGCATGCACGTGCATGTACAGTATGGCCAAAAGCATCAGGACGATAACAAGGATGAATTTCTTCGTGGTCAGCATTGCGTGCTCCGATCAGCCGTTTTGCAAGGCTGTCTGATGACATGGTTCACAATACGCCCAGGGTTCGCACCGCGCCAAGGCGGGCTGCAAGCGGCTGGGGCAAGTCTTCGCCTGTCCGAAAATAACGGACGACCTGGACAGAATATACAAGCAAAGCAAATTGTGTTCCATCCCCGGACATCCCCTACCCATTTTACGTGTGACGTGTTTTGGGTAAAATTCGCTTATTTTACCCATTTTACGTGTGTCGTGTTTTGGGTAATTTTTCACTACCCCGAGCACTCATCAAACAGGGATGAGCACCGGGTCGTCCGAGGCTGGGGACATTTCCCCCTAATGCCTGGCCTGCATCCTCCAGACCGCGTTGCTCAAGGCGTGGCCGAGCATGGCCCCGGCGACCATGAGTATCCAGTCCGTGATATCCGGATAGCGCTGGGGGAGAAAGACCTGCCCGAACTCGATCAGGCCGGCCAGCAGGCAGGCAATGAGGAAAAACAGCAGGGTCGCGGCCCGCGCGCCCTGGCCCTGGAAATGCCGGGTCACAATGCTGGAAAAGATCACGCCCAGAGGGATGAAGCAGACCAGGACCTCCAGGATATTGAAGGCTGAGAGCAGGTATGGTTTCCCAATGTAGGCATGCAGCGGGATGAGCGAGATGTCCTTGACCCGCTGGGCAAGAAAGGCCCTGTCGAACTGGAAGGTGAACGGCGACCAGAAGGCCCGGATTGTCAGGCCGAACCAGGCCAGGAACAGGGCGCTGCCCAGGATCGTGTTGCGCCATGGCGTGCCCTTTGGCATAGGTGCGGTCCGGCCCGGGCTGAGTGTTGCGATGATGCCCCCGGTCAGCCCGCCGATCCCCCCGAGAAGAACGTTTGTGACGTCCGTGGTCCGGCTGAGCACGAAAATCTGCACGAATTCCAGGGTGGCGGCGCCCAGGGCCGCAATCAGCATGGCCGCTGCCAGGGGCCATGCCTTGACCCTGACCAGGAACCAGCCCACGGGCATCCAGGCCAGGACCGAGGGCACATTGGCGATGATCGCCGCCGGGGAGGACCAGGTGCTGAACGGGACCAGAATGATCCTGCCGTCTTCCAGCTGGCGATACAGCGTTCCCAGGCGCGCCGACAGGTCCAGGGGCAGGGCGTGCAGCAGCAGGATCACCCCCAGGTAGCACCACAGCAGGAAGGTCCCGGTCTTCATGCCGCCGCCTTCGAACAGCAGGGTCTGGAGCATGGACCTGGTATACGGACCGATCATCAGCCAGCAGGCAATGCCCATGGCCCCGCCCATGGTTTGGGCCACGATGTCGCTGAGCAGGGTCATCCTGCCGGGGAAATAAAGCTGCAGGAATTCGGCCGTGGCGGCCAACAGCGCGCAGTAGGCCAGGGCCGCGGGGAGCAGGAACAGCGTGTGCAACAGGCTTTTTCGGGTGTGCAAGACGGCCAGGAACAGGAAAGGGCCGGGTATCCCGATCAGCACGTTGGCCAGCAGATTGGTGTTGGAATAGAGCCGCGGCGGCGAGGCCAGGACGGCGAGAAAACCTGCCCAGGCCTCGGACAAAGGCAGATGTTCGAACCTGAAAGGCACCAGGCTGCCGTAGATGATGAAGCAGGCGTGGGCGAGCAGGAGGAAAAGGAAGAGCCGCTTGATGCTGGTTTCAGGGGTCATGGCGTGAGAGGTCCCAGGTTGCCCATAGCAGTCCGTTGAAAAACTCCCAATTGCTGCGTCGCTGCAAAAAGTTCAAACTCTTACGTATCAATAAATACGCTTCGACCTTGAACTTTTCTTGCTCCTTGCACTTGGGGTTTTTGAAC
>DSBL01000161.1 GCA_011049455.1 Desulfonatronum sp.
AGAGGAGCACTGTCAGATCGGGGCCATGATCTATTCCAACGCACGTATTTTGAACTGGCTGGATGAGGCCATTCAGTAACTGTGCCGGATTCCTGTAACATGAACATTATCGATGAACCGTAAAAATCCTCTCATGGGTTGGACCAGGAAGCCTTGGAGGCGGCCTTGAAATCAGGGCATCGAATTGTATTACCTTAAAATACTTGACAAAAATTATCCAGGACATCAAGGAGAACATGAGGAAGGCAGCTGACATTTTTATTCACAAGGCACAAAGGGTAGCCAATATATTCACATCCGATCCGACAAGCCACTGCTCCCGGTGTTTTTGGGCGACGGGACCAGCCAGGTTGTCCAAAGCATGCAGCCCCCACCCATCTCATCAGGTGGGGGCTGCAGATACAATCTATTTCTTTTTCATGATGAGGCAGGCGGCCAAGCGAAAGGCCTCTCCCGGTTCAGTGACGCACAATTCCATTTCATCGCCATACATGGTCGCGAAAAAGGTGCTGTCTTCGTCCACCATAAGCATGCTCCCGTCTTTGCGTACCACGCCCACCAATTGTTCGCATTTTTTGAGGCTGCACCACTGGCCATGAAAACCATTCCCCTCCCGGCTGGTGATCTTCAGAGTCCAGAGAAGATCCCGGGTGACGAAATGATTGCCAACAGGACGCAATTCATGGTCCGGGGCGCCGCTCAGTGCGCCGTGATGATCTTCGCTCACAATATTTCCCCATTCTCCGACAAGATCGACGGCCAACACAGGACTGCCGCAAAAAAATGCTCCCAACAATAGACCCAACATAAGTGTCCTTTTCATGGAATTCTCCCGGCTGTTGAAGTTGATGGATGTTTAATGACAACAAGATGTTAATTGAATACGCCTTGCTGATCGTGATGGCAATGCGCTGGCAGCAAAACAACCCTCGTTCACATCACTCACATTTTGCGCCCAACCCACGAAGGCGCCGGTGAAACAAAAGGTTGGCCGCAGCTCCTGTCCGGCTTTATCTTCAGACCACTCGCGCAATCTTCAACAATATGGCCTGGCCGGGTAATTTCCGTGGCAAGACCCCACCCGGCGGGCAAGGTCCCAAAGGTGGAACATCATCGCAAAAAAAACTTCACCCATGACCCAGCCGCGACCCTCGGTGTGTTGCCGGAAGCAAGAATGACCGACGCCGAGCTTCAGCAGGAAATGATTCAGGCGGTCAAAGATCAGGGCTGGACAAATGAATATCCGGTGGACGTGGTGATCATCGAGCCGGAATGGAGGCTCCTGCGCGACCTGTTGGGAAACATTATCAAGTGCGAGGTCAACACCCATGTGGTTCAAAAAAAGAATGCGGATGGCTCCTGCCGGGCGAATGACATCTCCTTCATCCAGCAGCATACCGGCAACGGTCAGTATGGAAAAACCGAGTTTCACGGCATGGGCATGCAAAGCTCCCCGGTGACTTGTCCTTGATTTAAAGGTAGTCGAGAGCACCTGAGCTGCGCAGGGTTGTCAAGGCATCCTTGAAGGATGCACCTATGGGACTATGTTCAATACGAGGGGCTTTTGCCTTCTGTTTTGGCGCCTCGTTTCAAGCTCCCTTGGCGTTTTGTCCGACAAAAACCAGTGCACCGGAATTTACCGCAGCCGCGCTTGCCGTGCAAAGCCGCCTGTCCGCCAGGATGGGCGGCTTTGCCGTTCCAGCTGCAGTCTGTCCTCGCCCGGAGATACCCCTGAACACGCTCATTTCCACAGTCAACGTCGAAGAACCAAAAATCCTTGCTGGCTGCGTTGCTGCAAAAAGGTCATACCCTCACGTATGACTGGATACGCCTCGGCCTTGATCTTTTTACGCCTTGCAGCAGGTTTTTTGAAAAGCATGCGGATTCAGATTGTATCAACACCTCGCTGGGTGTCGTCCGGCAGCAGGACCGGGACAATGCATTCCGGATCGTTGTTTTGCGGGTTGTTGATCCTGGTGCTGACCGGCTGGATCTGGGTGGGCGTGTCGGCGTAGGGCGTCAGCAGGGCGTCAATCTGGTCCCGATGGCTCTTCGGCGCAAGCCATGTCGCATAATCCTCCGGCTTGATGATCACCGGCATCCGGTCATGGATGGCGGCCACGGCCTCGTTGGCCCCGGTGGTCAGGATGGCGCAGGAGTCAATGGCCTCGCCCGTCTCCGGGTTCTTCCAGGACTCCCAGATGCCGGCCATGGAGAACAGCTCCAGGTTCTCCAAGCGGATCAGGTAGGGCTGCTTTTTGGCCCCGTGCTTTTCCCATTCCAGGAAGCCGTTGGCCGGAATCAGGCACCGCCTGTGCCGGACGGCGGAACGGAAGCTGGGCTTGTCCCAGGCGGTTTCCGAACGGGCGTTGATGCTTTTGGGCGCTTTGGCCGGATCACGGGTCCAGGAAGGGATCAGGCCCCATCTCAGGCGGGCGATATTACGGCCGGAGGGCGTCTGCACCACAGCCACGATTTCCTGACCCGGCGCGATGTTGTAGCTGGGCAGGATGGGCTCCTGGAGCTCTGGGAGTCCGTAGTGCTCGGGAATGATCAGGGTGATCCAGAGGGCGAAGCGTCCACACATCGTCATTGCCTCATTGTGGTTCAGGGCATCCTGCGAATCACTCTGATTGTGATAATTTTTGGCAGATCACCCGC